>NZ_JACJDU010000011.1:0-111020 GCF_014163715.1 Shewanella sp. SR44-4
TCTTCAACAGACTCATGAACTAATTCAAGCTCTTGCTCAAACATAAAAAATCCCCACCAGAATACTGGTAGGGATTATCTTTCATCTGCAAGATCGGTCAAGTGCCCTTAAACGATCGGCATTGGATATATTTATCGGCCTTTTTATTTATATTATTGATTTCGATAATTGATTTCGATAATTGATTTTTAACCATAAAACCAATAACACACACCGATGGCAGCACTAATACCTGCAAAATCTGCTGCTAAACCACACCCTAGTGCATGACGACCATTACGGATCCCCACTGAACCAAAGTACACAGCCAACACATAAAATGTTGTTTCGGTACTGCCTTGTAAAATAGCTGCTAGTCGGCCCGCAAAAGAATCAACTCCGTGATGACTCATGGTTTCTAACATCATCGCACGCGCACCAGAACCGCTAAAAGGTTTCATGAACGCGGTTGGCATCGCATCAATAAAGCGCGTATCGGCGCCTAATGCACTCACGCCACTTGCTAACAGCTGTAAGGCATAATCTAACGCCCCTGAAGCCCTAAGAAACCCAATGGCTAATAACATCGCCAGCAAATAAGGGATTAGCTGAATTGCTTGGCTAAAGCCCTGTTTAGCGCCATCAACAAACTCGTCATACACCGCAATTTTGCGATAACCTGCGACTAAAATAAAACTTAAAATCAGCAACAACAGTATACCGTTACCTAACACCATAGACACCTGGCCTATCGCATCGGCGGATAATGTCACCAAATAAGCAATCCCGGCCATGAATACACTCATAATGGTTGCAGCATAAGCCAAAATAACACTATTGATTAACGAGATACGCTGCACTAACGCGACAACCAATAGTCCCACAACGGTGGAAACACTTGTGGCCAATAAAATGGGTAAAAAGATATCAGCAGGATTAGCCGCACCTTGTTGGGCACGATAAAGAAAGACTGTTACAGGGACTAATGTTACTGATGAAGTATTTAATACTAAAAATAAAATTTGGGCGTTGGTTGCTACTGATTTTACAGGGTTAAGAGTTTGCAGATCATGCATCGCTTTTAAGCCTAAAGGCGTTGCTGCATTGTCCAGTCCCAGCATGTTAGCAGTAAGATTCATGCTAATGCTGCCATAGGCGACATGTCCACGAGGAACTTCTGGCATCAACTTAGACAGTAAAGGTTCAAATATGCGGGCAAACAAACCCACCACACCGGCCTTTTCACCGACTTGCATCAAGCCCATCCATAACGCTAACACACCAATTAAGCCAAGCGAGATGTCAGCGGCTAACTTAGCACTGGCAAACAATGCCGTCACCGACTCGCTTAATACATCGACATTGCCATTCACTAATTGAATCGAGATAGACAACGCAGCAATGATAAAAAATAATAACCACACTCTATTTAGCACACACCACTCCATTAGCCAGTCGGTTTTATTAACGTCAATATACAGTAATCATTGCCAAACAGGGTGTACAATTCCGTGATATGATCGCTTCAATTACTGCAACAATAATGTATCATTTCTTATTATGGCCCAATTAAATATAAACTTTATCAATCACATTGAGAAAGAGTTACCCGCTCACTTGGCTTTAGAAGAGTTTATCGCCTATTGTGATAAACCACTTCGTAAATCCATTCGAGTGAATACGCTTAAAATCAGTACTGCACAATTTGTCAGCATCATGACTAAAGCCGGCTGGCAACTGTCTCCAGTACCTTGGTGTGCTGACGGATTTTGGATTGATGGTAAAGATGATATCCAACTGGGTAATGCCATTGAACATATTCAAGGGCTATTTTATATCCAAGAAGCCAGCTCAATGCTGCCGCCGACCGCATTATTTTCCAATGAAACCGCCGCCGAAATAATCTTAGATGTCGCTTCTGCACCAGGTTCTAAGACAACGCAAATCGCAGCCTTAATGAATAACAGTGGCTTATTAGTCGCTAATGAATATTCTGCCAGTCGCGTTAAAGTATTACACGCTAATGTGTTACGTATGGGGGCCAGCCACACCGCCCTAACCCATTTTGATGGCCGAGTCTTTGGTGAATATTTATATGAATCGTTTGATGCAATTTTATTGGATGCTCCTTGTGGCGGCGAAGGCACCGTCCGTAAAGATCCCTTGGCATTAAAACACTGGGATATTGAAGATGTTACTGCGATTGCTGAAACCCAAAAAGATCTTATCGAATCAGCATTTTTAGCGTTAAAGCCAGGCGGAGTGTTAGTCTATTCGACTTGTACTCTAAGCCAGTTAGAAAACCAACATATCTGTTATCACTTACAGCAAACTTACCCTGATGCGGTTGAGTTTGTGTCACTGGCTGAGTTATTTGATGGTGCAAATAAAGCATGCACTAAAGAAGGTTTTTTACATGTTTGGCCACAAATTTACGACAGCGAAGGTTTTTTTGTCGCTAAAATTCGTAAAACCGCCTCAGTCGAGCGAGTAAAAAAACAGCCTAAATTACAAAAAAACTTTCCTTTTACTCCCGTAAACGAAAAGCAAAAAGTGGAATTAACACAATACTTTCAAAACAACTTCTGTCTCGAGTTACCCAGCGATGACGTGATCATGTTGCGTGACGATGAATATTGGTTGTTTCCAGCCCAATTTATTCCTTTTATAGGCAAGATGCGTTTTCAACGTATTGGCATTAAGCTCGCTGATGCGATGAAAAAAGGCTACAAAGCTAAACATGAAGCCGTTATTGCTTTATCGGCAGCAGCGCATAATCCAGCAAAAACCATGGAATTAAGTGCGGCGCAAGCACAAGGTTTTTTAATGGGTCGTGATATTGCTACAAGTACTTTTGATCAACCGACACAGCAGCAGTTAGCCATCATGCCACAAGGCGAAATGTTAGTGAGTTATCATAAAGTCGTGCTTGGGGTTGTAAAACATTTAGGCCATAGACTGAAAAACAATTTACCGCGTGATTTGGTCCGCGATAACGTTAACTTGAGCCTATAGCACGCTACACTATTTCGATGAGCAAGAATAAAGAATATAAAACATAATTATCAATGAATTACTATAAAACACAGTGATAAAACAGAGTGCTAAACCAACATTATTAATTAAATTTTATGCACAACACAATTTGAGTGCCTATAATTAATTCATGTTCGACTCAGTATTTGGCATTTTAAGCTATCTTAAGATGCCACAACAGTAGCGCAAGGCTCTTAATCGAGCCCTTTCCCTAGGCCCAAAACAATTGGATAGTTTTGGGCCTTTTTTTATTATTTCAACCAACGGTACGCCCTAAAATGTGCTTAACTCATAGGTTCATGGTGGTATTTGAGTAACGTTAGCGCAATTATTTAAGCAACTGCGCTAACGTTATTTTGTTTGCCTGCACAGCAGGCATATCAGAACTTTATTGCCGCGAAGTCTGAGGATTGAATTAGCTTCAATCTTGAACTAGCTGCAGATTTGAATTAGCGGCCAACTAACTTAGCGGCATCTTTAAATAAATTAAAAAAGTTATCCGTGGTGTATTGAGCTAACTCTTCGAATTTTTCACCGCGCAATTCTGCGACAAATTCGGCAACATCTCGAACATAAGCAGGCTGATTTTCTTGGCCACGATGCGGCACCGGAGCTAAATAAGGTGAATCGGTTTCGACCAGTAATCGGTCTTTTGGTACTTGGCGAATAACACTGCGCAATTCACCTGCATTTTTAAACGTTACAATTCCTGAAACAGAAATATAAAAGCCTAAATCAATAGCGGCTTTGGCCATTTCCCAGTTTTCAGTAAAGCAATGCAGCACACCACCCACTTTGTCGGCATGACCGGCTTTTAGCATATTAATGGTATCTTCACGGGCATCGCGAGTATGTACAATTAATGGTTTACTCACCTCAACAGCTAACGCAATTTGTTGTTCAAAGCACTGTTGTTGCAAGGTTTTTGTGTCATTTGAATAGAAATAATCTAAGCCTGTTTCGCCAATGGCAACCACTCTGGGATCTTGTGCAAAACGTTTAATGTCTTCAATATTCAACCCTTCTTGTACATCGAGAGGATGTACGCCAGAAGACAAAAACACATTATTAAAGGCAGACATTTTATCTCGCATGGCTTCAAAGCCTTGCTGACGAACGTTGACGCACAATAGATAGTCAACGCCTTGAGCTTTGGCATTGTCCATAATGAATTGTAAACTGGCTGAGTCTGGGGCCGCTTTTAAGCGGTCAAGGTGGCAATGTGAATCAATTAGCATGGGAATTCTTTCGCAACTACATTAACAAATAAAACAGATGCGCAAGAATACCTAGCTACATAGTGCAGGTCAAATCGCTAGAGGCAAGTTCGCTTGATAATAATTTTTCAATATGATGTTTATGACTTTCAACATCAGTTTTAATTTTAACCCCAATACCCGCTGGGCGCCCACCAGATGCACCTAATGGATTAATCCATACCACTGTGCCTTTAAACTCGTTTGTTTGGGTGGCATTAGGCAATCGATAAGAAATAGTAAGCTCTTGGCCTAAAAAATGACTTTCTGTAGTCGCAACGAATAAACCTGCAGGCTTAATAAAAGGCATATAAGCACGATAAAGTTTATGTAATGTATCGTAATTAACAACAAGATCGACCATAAATAATTATTTTCTTTCCATAAGCAGGTTAAAAATCAATATAAAAACGTTTTAATGGGTCAACTGTCTAAATGTGAGCACATATTGTTGACACAAGGCTGGCGCGTTCACACTCGGCATTGTTTCAAGTCTATGACACATGGTCATCACACGCCCAGCAAGTTCAATGACTTTTGATTGAACCAGTGGATTTAATGACTGACGACTTGTGTTTTCAGTTTTTAGCTTATTACTTTTTAACACATATTGGCGCAAGTACAAATACAAAACATTAAGTGCATCAACAATTTGTTGTTCAGACACCTTCAATAAACTGTTGCTTAAATGACCCGTTTGTAAACTTTGGGCCCAATCTTGGCGAAATGTCAGCAGTTGTTGATAATGCTGACTGGTTAAACTATTTGCTAACGCAAGAGGACCACCAACAACACTAAGACACCATGTAACATCATGGATTTTGCCATCGGCATTGGCTGGCGGTAACAACTGCTGCGCCGCTAACCACTGATGGATCTCGTTTTTAGTTGGCTCAACAAAATTAAGCGTTTGACAACGACTGGTAATGGTCGCTAGTAACTGGGCTGATGTATTGGTTTGCAAAATGAGTACAACATCATCGCCAGGTTCTTCAAGGGTTTTCAATAATGCATTAGCCGCTGCCAAATTTAAGCGTTCGGCATTAACGATTATAGCTACACGTGCGCCACCTTGCTGAGCCGTTTGGGTTAACGCTTGGCAGAGCTGACGAATTTGATCGACTTTAATTTGGTTGCCATCTGGTTCGATTATATATAAATCAGGATGATTACCTGCTGCCAATAACAAACAACTTTTACACTGGCCACAAGCACCAACCGGAGTGAGTTGCTGGCAAAGCACAGTTTGCGCTGCGGCCTTAGCAAGCTTATCGCCCCCTAATGCTTTATCGATGTTGAACAAATGCGCATGACTGCTTTTGCCTCGATAATGCTGGTCAACAAAACGCTGATGTGGATCGGCTAACCAAGGCAGCTGGTCAATCTGATAATCACTCATGTCGGCACATTATCCCTTTTAATATCAATCACTGTTCACTCATAAGAGTGGATAAATGGCGTTGTAATTGTATACCAATATCATTATGCACTTGTTCCATGGATTGACTGGCATCAATCACCACAATGCTGTCATCTTCATGGGCTAATTGTAAGTAGGTTCGTCTGGCTCGCTCAAAAAAATCAATCGCTTGTTGCTCTATTCTATCAAGCTCGCCACGACTGGCTGCACGGCTTAAGCCTAACGTAGGATCAATATCCAAATATAAAGTGAGATCGGGTTTAAAACCACGTAAGCAAGCATCACTGACCGCTTTCACTAATGGCATTAACCCTCGGCCACCACCTTGATAAGCTAATGATGACAGATTGTGTCTATCGCCAAGTACCCATTGACCCGCAGACAAAGCAGGCTTAATAACATTGGCAATTAATTGTGTTCGCGCTGCATAAATAAGTAAGCATTCTGCTTCATCGCATAATGGATCTGTCTCATCGGCAATTTTAACTAAATCGCGCATTTTTTCTGCCAAAGGAGTCCCGCCCGGCTCACGAGTACACACAGGAGCCTGACCGATATGCCGCTTAATAATATCGTTAACAAGGGCTATCGCGCTTGATTTACCCGCGCCTTCTAATCCTTCAATGACAATAAACTTGCCTTGCTGTTGAGTCATTTTCTTTTTCTCTGAAATTCGTTTACGGCATTATTATGGGCTTTCAACGTAGATGAAAACACATGACTGCCATCATTGCGTGAAACAAAGTACAAGTAATTTACTTTGGCTGGATTAGCGGCGGCAAATAATGATGCGCGACTTGGTGCAGCGATAGGCGTTGGCGGTAAACCATCAATCTTGTAGGTATTGAATGCCGTTGCTTCGCGTAAATCTTTACGAGTAATATTACCTTTATAACGTTCACCCATGCCATAAATTACCGTGGGGTCGGTCTGAAGACGCATACCTTTTTTAAGTCTATTATTAAACACTGCAGACACCCAATCACGCTCTTCAGGTTTGCCCGTTTCTTTTTCAATAATAGACGCAATAATTAATAATTCGTAAGGTGATGATAGGGCTAAATCAGGGTCGCGACCTTCCCATGCTTGCGCTAAGCTTAACTGCATCATGGTGTAGCTGCGGTTTAAAATCGTCTGTAAGTTATCATCTGCATGATAATGGAATGTTTCTGGATAGAACTTACCCTCAGGCAAACCAGAGGTATCGCCATTTTGTAATAGCACTTGGTTAAAGTCGTCGGTATTTTTTGCTAAATGCTCAGTCGTGGTCAGTGCTTGCTGCCACTCGGCAATGGTTTTACCTTCGATTAAGGTGATGCTGAAAACCACTTGTTGGCCTAAGTACAGCCGTTTTAATAACGCTTCTAATGTATCGCCTGGGATCAATTGATACAAACCGGTTTTAATATGGGCAAGCTTAGGTTCAAGTTTGACCAGATATTTAACTTTCCAGCTATCGGTAATCAATGATTGTTGCTCTAGTTGTTGCGCAAGCTTAATCAAACTAGTACCAGGTTCAACCGTTAATGTTTGAATTTCAGTTAACTGTAATGGCTGTTTTTGGTAAGCGATTAAGCCAGATACAAGCCAATATCCTCCAAGACAAAATACTGTAAATAGAGGAATAAGACTGGCTAAAAAAAAGGTTTTTATGGTTTTAATCATGATGATAAATTCACACTCAAAATGTGCCTGAATCGCGGTGTTTGCGTCCAATGGCTAAATTGAAAATCGTCAATGGCAGTTACATCAACAATGCCAAATAAACTGTTCGTTATAAATATATTGTCCGCGGCCTGAATATCACCAAGTGTTAATTGTGTAGCCATAACTGAGAAACCCTGACAGAGCAGAGTATCAATTAATGTCTCACGCATCACACCACTTACGCCCGCATGGGTTATTGCTGGGGTAAACACATGACCATTTTTGACTACAAAAATATTGGCCATGGATGACTCTATCACATTACCGTCACAGTCAAACACTAGCCAATCTTGATGAGTACTCGGTAGAGGTTGTGACTTTATGAGCACCTGTTCCAATCGGTTAAGGTGTTTCATTCCCGCTAGAAGTGGTTGCCTGCCAAGACATATCGGTGATGATGCTAGCGAGATACCAATTTGCTGCCAATCAAGGTAATGCTCAGGAATGGGATGCACTGACACAACTTCTGTAACGTCTGCGCTCAAAGGAGCCTGATAACCACGGCCACCGACTCCACGCGTCAGCAATAGCTTTATACAATGTTGTGGGTATTGTTGGGCGAGTAGGATTAATTGTTGTATTAATAAGTCGCTTGGATGCCACTGAATACTTAGGCGCTCGCAACTTTGCTGCAAACGAGAAATATGCCCGTCAAGGAATAGGATCCCTGCGGGCATATCAGCTGATGCTGTGCGCATGGTTGCGAACACACCATCACCATAAGCAACACCACGATCAAATGGATTTATGAGTCCGTTTTTAACGTGATTAACCCAAACTGGTGCCATTATTTATCCTGGCTGATCCGGCTTGCCACAGCCTCTTGTTGATCTTTGTACTTCGAGCTTTTACGCGTGTTATATGGACGAGCAACCGCAGAGCTTAAGCGCTCGAAATTAAGCGCACCAATCGTCATACCAGGGCGAAGAGCCAACGGCAATTTGCCACTGTTAAAAAACTCAAGTACGATTTTACCTTGCCAACCGGGATCAATACGATGTGCGGTCACATGTACCATCAACCCTAAACGGGCAAGTGATGAACGACCATCTAACCAACCTACAACATCTGCAGGTAAGGTCACACTTTCATAGGTTACCGCTAATGCTAATTCGCCAGGATGAAGGAAAAAAGCTTGATCATCAGCTATTTCAATTTTATCGCTCATGATCCGATCAAGTGCTATTTGCATTTCTGCACTAGGGCCACTTAAATCGATGTAAGGTGCAGTATGGTCTTTAAATACACGAAATTGGCTGCCTAAACGTACATCCACGCTCACTCCCGAAATGGCTTCAATACCAGGACGAGGATCGATAATAATGGTGCCATTATCTAAACATTGCTCAATCTCTATATCAGTTAAACGCATGCTGCACTCTCTTCTAGATAAGGCTACTTCGCCAATAAATGCTGAATTCTAGCTTTTAAAATATCAGTTGCGATACGGTTTTTACCGCCCCGTGGAACGATAATATCGGCATATTGTTTTGACGGCTCAATAAACTGTAAAAACATCGGGCGTACGGTTCGTTTATATTGTGAAATAACCGATTCCATTGTTCTGCCACGTTCAGCAACATCACGAGTTAACCGACGTAAAAAGCAAATATCTAATGGCGTATCCATAAACACACTGGCATCCATTAACTCACGTAATTTAGGATTGGTTAATAATAGAATGCCTTCTAAGATAATCACTTTTTTAGGCTGCATGGTCAACGTGTCGCTAATACGAGTATGCTCAGTATAGCTGTAACATGGAATGCTAACTGGCTCACCTTGTTTAAGCTGAGATAAATGAGACGCTAATAACTGATGGTCTAACGCTTTTGGATGGTCGTAATTAGTTTTGACACGATCTTCCATCGTCAAATGGCTTTGATCATGATAATAAGCATCCTCATTGATCACACCAATTTGATTTGTTCCTAAATCACGACACAATTCTTCAAAAATTGTTTTAGCAATTAAACTTTTACCTGAAGCCGACGCACCGGCAATCCCAATAATGACACACTGCTGAGAATTCATCTCTTAACCTTACTCGTCTTCTGATATGCTAATTTTTACGGTTGATTGTACTTGTTGAAGTGCTAATTCTGCCCCTAGTTTGCGGGCAATTTCGCGATATATCCCTGACACTTCACTTTCTGGTTCGCTCATCACGCTCGGCGTACCATTGTCCATTGATTCACGAATATTGATGTGTAATGGCAGTGAGCCTAATAATGGTACGTTATAACGTTCCGCTATTTGACTACCACCATGAGTACCAAATGGGTGTTCTTTATGGCCACATTCAGGACAAAGATGAAAACTCATGTTCTCGATAATCCCAAGTACTGGAATGTTGACCTTGTTGAACATGGTGATGCCTTTCTTGGCATCCGCTAAAGCAATATCTTGCGGCGTTGTCACTATCACCGCACCGCTAACCGGTACTTTTTGCGATAATGTCAGTTGAATATCACCAGTTCCTGGTGGCATATCGACGATTAAATAGTCTAATTCAGGCCACTGCGTTTCGTTAAGTAACTGTGCTAAAGCACCTGCGGCCATAGGACCACGCCAAACTGCAGCTTCATCACCACTTAGCATAAAGCCAATTGATTGCGCAGAAATGCCATGCACCAATGCAGGTGTCATGTGCTTTCCATCTGGCGATTGTGGACGAAAATTAGGAATGCCCAACATCAATGGAATAGACGGGCCATAAATGTCGGCATCTAAAATACCCACTTCGGCGCCTTCAGCTTTTAACGCTAATGCGAGGTTTACTGCGGTGGTTGATTTACCCACACCGCCTTTACCAGAAGCCACAGCAATAACTTGTTTTACATTAGGAATAGGTGCAATGGCTGGCAGCGCGGAATAAACCCGTGGTTGGAAATCAATTTCACATTCCACTTCATCAATGGCGTCAAGAACAGCCAATTTATTGGTTATTGCCATCACGGTGTCACGGTATTGTGTCATACACGGATAAGGATAAACTAAGCCTAATTGTAGGCGTTTTCCTTCTATCGACAATGCTGTAACACATCCTGCACTGACTAAGCCTTTATGCAAATAAGGATCTTCAAATGCTTCTAAAATATCTAACACTGGTGACAATAATTCATCACTTAATTGATAATTTGTATGCGTATTGACCAAAACGGCAACTCCGAACCAGAAATTTGCACAAGTGTATCAGAACTTGGTAAAAAAATAGCGACTAATAAGCCTTTTTAAGTCATGTTTTGGTGAAAAAAGTCTGCTAATCAGTTAGTATCAGGCAATATTTTTGGTGTAATTTGATATCGAGACAAAATGACAAAATCACAGCGTAAAATACTGGTCACAAGTGCCCTTCCTTATGCCAATGGCCCAATCCATCTAGGCCACATGCTTGAATATATCCAAACGGATATTTGGTCACGTTTTCAAAAGTTACGTGGACATGAATGCCACTACATTTGTGCCGACGATGCTCACGGCACGCCGATTATGCTTAAAGCACAGCAAATGGGCATTACGCCAGAAGAAATGATTGCCCAAGTGCAAAAAGAGCACCAGCAAGATTTCGCGGATTTCAATATCCAGTTTGATAACTTTCACAGTACTCACAGCGACGAAAACCGCATTTTGGCCAGTGATATTTATCTAAAGCTCCGTGATCGCGGTTACATCAAAACCAAAACCATTTCACAATTATATGACCCTGAAAAGTTAATGTTCTTGCCTGACCGTTTTGTTAAAGGCACCTGCCCAAAATGTAAATCTGAAGATCAATACGGTGATAACTGTGACAACTGTGGTGCAACTTATAGTACAACCGATCTGATAAATCCTAAATCGGCAGTCTCTGGTGCTACACCAATAATGAAAGATACCGAACACTTCTTTTTCGACCTGCCAGCATTTGAAGGCATGTTAAAAGAGTGGATTCAATCAGGTTCATTGCAACAAGAAATGGCCAACAAGCTTAACGAATGGTTTGAACAAGGCCTAAAGCAATGGGACATCTCTCGTGATGCACCCTACTTTGGTTTTGAAATCCCTGATGCTCCCGGCAAATTTTTCTATGTTTGGTTAGATGCACCTATCGGTTATATGGGCTCATTTAAAAACCTATGTGACAAGCGTGATGATTTAAACTTTGACGATTTTTGGAGTTTAGACTCTACCGCTGAGGTGTATCACTTCATCGGTAAAGACATTGTTTATTTCCACAGTTTATTCTGGCCAGCAATGCTTGAAGGCGCTGGTATTCGTAAACCGACCAGTGTTTATGCTCACGGCTATGTCACGGTAAACGGTTCAAAAATGTCTAAGTCTAAAGGCACGTTTATTAAAGCGCGTACTTATTTAGATAATTTAGATCCGGAATACCTACGTTATTATTACGCGGCTAAATTAAATAGTCGTATTGATGATTTGGATTTAAATTTAGAAGATTTCGCTCAACGAGTAAACTCAGATTTAGTCGGTAAATTAGTTAACCTTGCTTCACGAACGGCAGGTTTTATCGGCAAACGTTTTGACGGAAAGTTAGCCAAGGTAACCGACAGTAGCTTAACCGACATATTCTTAGCCAAAAGCGAAGTGATTGCCGAATTATATGAAACTCGCGAATTTGGCAAAGCGATGCGTGAAATCATGGCATTAGCTGATATTGCTAACGCCTATGTTGCAGACGCGGCACCTTGGCAATTAGTTAAGCAAGACGATAAACAAGATGAAGCACATCAAGTTTGCAGTAATGCATTAAACTTATTCAGAATCTTGGTCACTTACCTCAAGCCTGTATTACCAAAACTGGCCGGTGATGTTGAAGGTTTTTTACAGTTAACCTTAACGTGGGACAATTTGGGCCAAGATTTATCAGGTCATGAAATAGCGCCATTTAAAGCATTAATGCAGCGTATCGAACCCAAAAGCATTGAAGCTATCATCGATGCCTCTAAAGAGAACTTGCAAGCCAGTAATACGGACGCACCTAAAACCGATGCGCCGACACAAGCCGTTAATCAATTAGAGCAAGATCCTATCAGCCCAGAAATAAGCTTTGAAGATTTCGCAAAAATTGACTTACGGATTGCGCGTATCAGCAAAGCGGAACATATCGAGAAAGCCAATAAATTACTGCGTCTTGAATTAGATTTAGGCGGCGAAACCAAACAAGTATTTGCAGGTATTAAATCTGCTTATGCTCCTGAAGATTTGGTTGGCAAACTCACCGTGATGGTGGCAAACCTTGCCCCACGTACAATGAAGTTTGGTGATTCAGAAGGTATGGTATTAGCTGCAGGTCCTGGCGGTAAAGATCTGTTTATACTAGAACCCCATGAAGGTGCTCAACCTGGCATGCGCGTTAAGTAACTGTTAAATACATAGAAAAAAGACCGCCTCGGCGGTCTTTTCAACAGAAACACATCCAGAAAAACACTACCAGTGATTAAGTGATTAATCTACAAGTATAAAGTAGTGCATTAATGATTAGAATTAACATCAACATCTGATTTTGGCTTTGCATTAACTTCGTTCTGGATATCTACATCTTGTTGGTGAGTGGCATTATCTTCATCCATTGCCTGCTTTAATCGCTCTTCATATAACATAAACAGTTTAATAAAATCGTTACCAAAACGCTCACCCACTGATTCTTTCAACCACATATCGTATAAACGTTTAGAGGCTTCTTTTTCAACCCGCTTATAGGTTGCCTTTCGTCTCAACACATATTCTTCCGAATGACCTAATAACTGTAACGATGACAAGCTGAGTTCAAGAGCTGAATGATGCGTTTCCGACTCGACCGCGTCAGCGCCAGCCTCTTTTAATAAATGCCCATGACCACGGTCAAATGCTCTAGCAACAATCTTAAGTTTAGGGTAGGTATGATGTAAGTATTTAACTAACTCCACACTACTTTCTCTATTATCGATGGCCACCACAAAAAGCGAAGCTTGTTCAATGCCAGCAGTTTTTAATAAATCTGGACGAGTCGCATCACCGAAATAGGCCTTAGTATTAATACGCCTGATAGCGTCGACCTGTGAAACCTGATAATCGAGCACTACGGTTTTAATATTATTCGAAATTAAAAAGCGATTTACCACCTGGCCAAAACGGCCAATACCCGCAATAATCACCGTGCCCTCATCATCAATATTATCCTGTTCACGCTGATTTTTTTTCACTTGAAAGCGTGGATAAATCACTTTATCGAATAATATAAATAACCCTGGGGTTAAAAACATCGATAACGCGACTACGATAGATAAAGTCTGCGCCAGATCAGTTGGAATAACATGCTGTTGAACACTGAAACTCAGTAATACAAAACCAAACTCCCCCGCTTGAGCCAGACATAACGCAAACAACCAACGATCACTGCCCTTAATCCTAAAAATCAACGCTAATAAATACAGCACAAGTGCTTTAATCAGCATAACACTTAAGGTGATTGCAATTATTTCACCAAAATCAGCAAATAGAACCGTAAAGTCGATTCCAGCGCCAACAGTGATAAAAAACAATCCCAATAATAAGCCTTTAAACGGACCAATATTGGCTTCAAGCTCATGCTTAAATTCACTGTTTGCCAGTACAACGCCTGCTAAAAAGGTGCCTAATGCGGGTGATATACCCACTAAACTCATTAATGCCGCAATGCCGATGACCAACATAAGTGCTGCTGCGGTGGAGATTTCACGAGCACCTGATTCGGCGACCATTTTAAATAATGGTCTACTGAGATAGTGACCACCTAACACCACAGCCCCAATAGCTAATACCAGTACAATGGCATATGCCCAACCAGGTAATGAGGCCACTAGGCTTAACTGCTCGTGTTGTTCACTCATACTACTAACTGCAGCTTGGGCTTTCTCAACTAACTCAGGTAAGGCTAATAACGGAATAAAGGCCAACATGGGGATGACCGCGATGTCTTGAAACAACAATACCGAAAATGCGTTCTTTCCGGCGTGGGTTTTATTGAGGCGTTTTTCAGATAAGGTCTGCAACACAATTGCGGTAGAGGATAGTGAAAAAATTAATCCTATCGTTAATGCAATACTCAGTTGGTAGCCCGCATAAATTGCACAAGCCATTACCACCACAACCGAACCCACAACTTGTAAGCCACCAAGACCCAGTAAACGATTACGCATCGCCCACAACATTTTGGGTTCCAGTTCTAAGCCAACCAAAAATAGCATCATCACCACACCAAATTCGGCAAAGTGTTGAATGGTATTGGTTTCACTGCCCACTAAACCAACAATAGGACCAATGACCACACCCGCAATCAAATATCCCAACACGGAACCCAAGCCTAATTTATTCGCTAACGGAACAGCAATGACTGCAGCGGTGAGATAAATAAAAGCCTGTAAAAAGTACTCTGTCATTGGGGGTCCTTATCGGGTAAATAATTAATATCGACTTTTACACTGCAATTACAAGTGCAAGTGCAAGTACAAGTGCAAGTACAAGTGCGGGCCAATATTCAGCGATGTATTTTAATCCACTACACTGGGTTAACGATATCAATAAAATGATGGGTTAAATCAAACTTACTGGCTAAATGCTGCCCTAATGCCTGAATACCAAATTGTTCAGTAGCATGATGTCCTGCAGCAAAATAATGCAGCCCTTGCTCCATTGCTGCATGATAAGTACGTTCTGACACTTCACCGCTTATAAACGCATCTACCCCCATTTGGGCTGCATAATCAATATAGTCTTGAGCACCACCAGTACACCAAGCCAAGGTTGAAATAGGCTTGCTGTTATCACCAATATGTAATGGTGCACGTTTAAGTACCTTAGTCAGTAATTGACTCAATTCGCTGGCGCTTAAAGGATGCTCTAAATGACCATGCCAGAGTAAGTCTTGCCCTACTGGTTCATATACTCGAGGACTAATAATCCCTAACTGGTAAGCTAGTTGGGCATTATTTCCAATACCGTGATGGGCATCAAGCGGTAAATGGTAGCCGAATAAACTCATATCATGGTCCATTAATACCTTAATTCGGCGATACTTCATCCCAGTGATAATTTCTGGCTCGTTTTTCCAAAAAAAACCGTGATGAACAAGAATAGCATCAGCATTAACGGCCGCCGCTTGCTCAATTAATGCTTGGCATGCTGTTACGCCTGTCACAATAGTGCGGATATCAGACTTACCTTCAACTTGTAAGCCATTAGGAGCATAGTCTTTAAAGGCTGACACGTTTAAAAAACTGTCTAAATATGTCCCTAACGTTTGACGAGTAATGGTAGAGGAGCCTTGATGATGTGTTGACATAATATTTTCCTAACAAAATGAATAGAAGCCTCTGAAGCCAACTCAGAAGATAATGGGCCATTTATCACTTACTATCCGTTGTTAAATTGCAAGCGAATCAGCCACTGAGTTGTACGATTTTTTAGGGATTTAACTAATTAACCTCTGCTCAGAATAATAAACGGTATCGTGCTAATTTTAGCTTATTTATTCAATACCTTCACTAGAGATGAGTTTAATAATTCAATGTAACTCACTGTCGAATATTTCAACAACAGCAGTCATAAACGCTGATAAATCGGACTTTATGAGGGATAAACCGACAATTACAGCCACTAATTGGACTTTTGTAGCCTTCACACATTAAAATTAGTAACAACCTTCATTTAACATGATAACAAATAGGTTATTAACTATGACAACATTGACTAAAGAAGAGGTCATCGGCCAACTACAAATGGCTCTTGAAAAGCAGTCTGGACAAGCAGTTTCTATTGAACAAGCTGGCAGCTGGTACAAAATTGACGGCGGTAAATCAGTGCGCTTTAGCGAACTTGAATCCATGCATTCACAACTAACTGCATCGTCAGTAAAAAAAGCACCTACTGCGCGCCAAGCAGCTATTAAACCTGCTGCAAGGTTAACGACAAAAACTGCAGCGAAAAAACAACCGAGTAAAAAAGTGCAATCAAACTCAGGCGGATTAACGCCTAAGCAGTTGTGGCGTAAAAAACTCGAAAACACAACCGGTAATCAAACTTTGCCGCGTGGATTTTAATCTCTATTAGCAACAACAGATCAAACAGTATTGTTAGCAAATATTGACCACAGTGTGTAAACAAAAGGAGCCTAGGCTCCTTTTGTTTTAGTTGCATTTTCACATCGAGAATAATTACATCGAGAATAAATACATCGAGAATTACTACATCGAGAATATTTACATCGCTAGGTCGACCCTGACATAACCGGTTAAGTAAACCACCCTAACCTCATCTCCGGCAGTAAAACTCATACCCGGATCCGCATCTTGGATCACCATAACTTGGCTACCATCTTCTTGCTTTATCATTAGTTCAACTAACTTAGTTTCAAGATAATATTGTTGGTTACCGTGCTGACTGCCAATGCCACCGCCAATCAACGCCCCCAAAACAGTAGCAACATCTTTACCTGAACCGCCACCAAATTGATGACCGATGACACCACCGATTAATGCACCGCCAAAGGTTTTCCAACCGCTTCGACTATCTTCTACTAGCTGTTTCTCTGTCACATGCTTCACAGATTCAATGTGGCCGTATAACACTTTTTCAACTGGAACGGCTTGATTACGTTCGTAAGCAGCTTGGCTTTGACCACAAAACAAACAAATAGTCAGCAATACTGCAAAAATACTCTTCACACTTACAGTTATGATTTTAAACATGGCCATTTTCCGCTAAGTTAACGATAAGGTATTACAAATAATATACTCAATTGTGAACTCACTGTCTTATTTAAATCAATCCATCGGCTTCCCGCCGCCTGAGCAAGCTCTTACTGATCCGAATGGTCTATTAGCCATCGGAGGAGACTTGCGGCCAGACCGCCTAGCACAAGCCTATTACCAAGGTATTTTCCCTTGGTTTAACGCTAATGACCCCATTTTGTGGTGGTCTCCCGATCCTCGAGCGGTGTTCACACCAAGCCATCCTTTTGGCAGTAAAAGCTTAATTAAATTTCTTAAAAAGTCTTCATGGCGCTTTACCATCAATCATGCATTTTTAGATGTTGTTGCCGGTTGTGCTGGGCCCCGTAACACCCAAGATGGCACTTGGATTTCGGCCGAAATACAAATGGCCTACTATGAGCTGCATCTCCAAGGGCGTGCTCATTCTATTGAAGTATGGGATGGCGAACAGCTAGTGGGCGGATTGTATGGTATTCCGGTGGGCGGTATTTTTTGCGGTGAATCGATGTTTCATCGTCAAACAAATGCATCAAAAGCAGCCTTTGCTATACTGAATCAACACTTGGTGAAACACGATTTCCAATTGATTGATGCGCAAGTTATGAATCCTCACTTAGTTAGCCTTGGGGCTAAAGCCTTACCTAGAAGCGAGTTTTTAACGGTGCTTCATCAGTACAGAGATCGTACAACTTCAGCGTCAATGTGGAACAAACAAGAGGTGTTTATTGAATTCTAAATCTGTCAGCGTTGGAATAAGCCAGCCTTTTGATTGCAATTATATTGAAGGTAATAAAGAGCAATTGCTGGTGATCCAAGAACCGCAAATAGACGCAGCGCTGTTTGAACAACTGCTGACGATGGGCTTTCGTCGTAACGGCAATGCTATTTACAAACCTCGTTGTCCCTCCTGCCAAGCTTGTCAGTCTATTAGATTGAATGTTAATGATTTTATATTATCTAAACGCCAAAAAAGAACCTTAAAAAACAACCAAGATTTGCATTGGAAAGTCACTCATACCTCACGGCCAGAGCACTATGATTTGTATCAACGTTATATCAATGAACGTCACAACGATGGGCCAATGTTTCCTGCATCGCCAAGCCAATATGATGATTTTTTATTATCAGATTGGTTACCGCCGATGTTTATTGAGGTGTTTGATCAAGAGCGATTAATTGGGGTGGCCGTAACCGATGAAATGATGAGCAGCTTCTCAGCAATTTACAGTTATTTTGATCCTGATTATGCCGACCGTTCATTAGGTTCGCTGATGATTTTAATCCAATGCCAATTAGCAAAATCATTGGGTAAACGTTTTTTATATTTAGGCTATCAAATTGATCAAAATCGGAAAATGAGCTACAAACGTCAATACCGTCCGTATCAAATTTTAACAGCACTCGGTTGGCAAGTTGGTGAAAATCTTACGGCTCTTTCTCGTTAACGCCCTTTACAGTTCAGTGTTTTTGGGGCATGATACGCCCGATTTTTTCATATTTGAAGGCTAATGGGATAACTAATTAATGGCGAAAGAAGACAACATTGAAATGCAGGGCACTATCCTTGAGACCTTGCCAAATACAATGTTCCGCGTAGAGCTTGAAAATGGACATGTGGTGATAGCCCACATCTCTGGCAAAATGCGCAAAAACTACATCCGTATTTTAACGGGTGACAAAGTCACTGTACAGTTGACTCCTTATGACCTATCAAAAGGTCGTATCGTCTTCCGCGCACGTTAATCGCTAGCCTCAACAATGTAAAAACCGACTGCCTGTCGGTTTTTTTGTTGTTATACCAAACTGCATAAATAA
Organism: Shewanella sp. SR44-4; assembly: GCF_014163715.1. Classification (NCBI taxonomy): domain Bacteria; kingdom Pseudomonadati; phylum Pseudomonadota; class Gammaproteobacteria; order Alteromonadales; family Shewanellaceae; genus Shewanella; species Shewanella sp. SR44-4. The sequence continues at coordinate 18,948 of NZ_JACJDU010000011.1, forward strand.
AGTGTATTCAACGTAAAGCAACACGCATCAAACAAGACGAATGTTCAACGTAATGGGTATCCCTTTATCAGAGCATTCAACCAGGCATCGCGATGGTTGTAATCCGTTTTGCAGAAGCACCTCATACGATCCACTACTATGTTTATTGATTTAAAAAGGGAATACCCATTTTGCTATCAATACCCATTGAATTGAACAGTAAGAAATGCTTTGAGTTGAAGGCTTATTTATAAGTAACGGTATTGGGCGCAATTAACATACATAAAAAAAGATGACCCATGGGTCATCTTTTTTAATGGCATATTTTCAAGTATATGGATTGATTCCTACGAGACTTTTTCTAACGACTCGCAATCGATATTGATCTCACCTTCTTTAACGTCAATATGCGCAATACCACCTCTTTCAAGCACACCAAACAGAATCTCATCCGCTAACGGACGTTTAATCAATTCAGTGACGACACGTGACATTGGGCGTGCGCCCATCGACTTGTCATAACCTTTCTCTGCAAGCAAGGTTCGCGCTTCATCACTAACATCTAGCGTGACACGCTTATCATCTAGCTGTGCCTGAAGCTCAACTAAGAACTTATCAACCACTTTGGCGATAACGGTCATATCCAAATGATTAAACCATACAATTGAATCTAAGCGATTACGGAACTCAGGTGAAAAGACTTTATTGATTTCAGCTAAGGCATCTTGAGTGTGATCTTGCTGTCTAAAACCAATCGATTTACGAATAGTTTCTTGTACGCCAGCGTTGGTGGTCATCACTAAGGTGACATTTCTGAAATCTGCTTTGCGACCATTGTTGTCGGTCAAAGTACCGTGATCCATCACTTGCAGTAACAAGTTGAATACATCAGGATGCGCCTTTTCAATTTCATCAAGTAGCACCACACAATGCGGATTTTTAATCACAGCATCGGTTAACATACCACCTTGGTCATAACCCACATAACCTGGAGGCGCCCCGATTAAACGTGACACGGTATGACGTTCCATGTACTCAGACATATCAAAGCGAATCAGTTTAAGGTTAAGACAATTAGCTAATTGATTAGTGACTTCTGTTTTACCTACCCCAGTCGGGCCTGCAAACATAAAGCTGCCTACTGGCTTTTTCTCAGAACCTAAACCGCTGCGCGATAAGCGTATAGCAGCACTAAGGCTCTCAATCGCTTTGTCTTGACCAAATACTACCATCTTAAGGTTACGTTCAAGGTTACGTAACATATCCTTGTCAGTCGACGATACCGACTTCTCAGGAATACGCGCCAACTTAGCAATGATGGCCTCTATTTCCGCTTGACCAATGGTCTTCTTACGTTTGCTTTGCGGCATCATCACCATGCGCGCACCGGCTTCGTCAATCACATCAATCGCTTTATCAGGTAAATGACGATCGTTTATGTGTTTGGCCGATAAAATAGCCGCACTGCTGATGGCTGCTTGGGTATAACGCACCCCATGGTATTCTTCGTACTTAGATTTAAGTCCCATCAAAATTTTGGTGGTTTCGGCAACTGAAGGCTCATTAATATCAATCTTTTGGAAGCGACGCGCTAAAGCACGATCTTTCTCGAAAATGCTTTGATATTCTTGGAATGTGGTTGAGCCCATGCAACGTAACTTACCACTCGATAATAATGGTTTAAGTAAGTTAGATGCATCCATCACACCGCCAGAAGCGGCACCAGCACCAATAATGGTATGAATTTCATCAATAAACAAAATGGCATGCTCATCTGCAGCGAGTTCTTTTAATAAGCTTTTAAAACGCTTTTCAAAATCACCACGGTATTTAGTGCCCGCTAATAATGAGCCTAAATCTAACGAATACACCGTTGCATTGGCCATAACATCAGGCACTTGCTTATTGACAATACGATAAGCTAAACCTTCAGCAATAGCCGTTTTCCCCACCCCAGCTTCACCCACAAGTAATGGGTTATTCTTACGGCGACGACACAATGTTTGAATAGCACGTTCAATTTCAGCATCACGGCCAATTAATGGATCGATACTGCCGTCTTGGGCTAATTGATTTAAATTAGCAGCAAACTGCGCCAACATGCTGCGGTCTTCTGGATTTTCAGATTGTTCGTCAATGCGTTCTTGATCTTGTGGTTCGCCAGAATCATCTTCTTTTGACATGCCATGAGAAATAAAATTAACCACATCTAAACGGGTAATATCACAACGACGCAGTAAATACACTGCTTGCGATTCTTGTTCACTAAAAATAGCGACGAGTACATTGGCACCAGAAACTTCGTTACGACCAGACGATTGCACATGGAATACAGCTCGTTGCAAAACACGTTGAAATCCCAAAGTGGGTTGAGTTTCACGTTCTTCAGTTGATTCTGCAATAATGGGCGTGGTTTGTTGAATGAAATTAGCCACTTCTTCTCGTAAACGATTAACATCCGCCCCACAAGCAATTAATGCTTCGTAGGCAGAAGGATTATCAATCAGCGCTAATAATAAATGTTCTACCGTCATGTATTCATGACGTGAATCTCTAGCTTGCTGAAACGCTAGGTTCAAGGTGACTTCCAGGTCTTTGTTCAGCATAAGCACCCCCTAAATTTAACCACAGACTGTGAGATATCGATTTTATACTTTCTCTAACGTACACAGTAACGGATGTTGGTTTTCTCTTGCAAACTGATTTACTTGAAAAACTTTTGTTTCTGCAATCCCAAATGGAAATACACCACACAATCCTTTGCCTTGGTTATGGATCGCTAACATAATATCTACAGCTTGCTGTTCATTTTTCTCAAAAAAACGTTGTAATACTTCTACCACAAAGTCCATCGGGGTGTAATCATCATTGTTTAGCACCACTTTATACATATGGGGTGGTTGTAGTTCAGATTCAACCTTTCCTTCAATATGTTCTACATTGCCTAATTTAGCCATTGTTTAATTCTAGCCTCTCGTTTGGTTCCCGACCACTTGATATCGTTAAATTAATTAAATGTTGTTTTTTTGTTAATTACTACTTGACATATTTTCGTACAAATTTCATTCTGTTTGTTAGGCGGCGAATACTAGACCGCTGGATAATAAGTTTTACTATCTTACTGGTAAGTAGACAACAGAAGGAAGTGGAAGTATGGCAAACGGAACTGTTAAATGGTTCAACAACGCCAAAGGATTCGGGTTTATTTGCCCTGATCAGGGTGGCGAAGATGTATTTGCGCACTATTCAACTATCGAAATGGAAGGTTATCGTACCTTAAAAGCAGGTCAACCTGTGTGCTTCGAAGTTGAAGAAGGCCCCAAAGGAATGCATGCTTCAGCCATCTCGCCAACAATCTAATTGGTGAGACTATAAAACAAAAAGACAGGGATTTTAATCCCTGTCTTTTTTATTGCCTAAAAAAACATCAACTCAATCAATTTAATACACCTTCAATTGAAGATGTATTCATTAACAGAATAACTCACACCTAGTTAGGAGAGCTCTTGTGCAGATTAACCAATTACAAACTGGTTTAATGTTGCACTAGGGCGCATTGCTTGTTCGGCTTTAGCTGCATCTAAACGGTAATAACCACCTAAATCAACTGCTGGGCCTTGTGCACCGTTCAATTCAGCAAGAATAACCGTTTCATTTGCAGCCAATGACTTAGCTAGAGGTGCAAAGTGTGCAGCAAGCTCTGCATCAGCCGTTTGCTCAGTTAATGCTTGTGCCCAATACATCGCTAGGTAGAAGTGACTACCGCGGTTATCAAGTTCACCTACACGACGTGATGGTGATTTATTGGTATCAAGGAATACACCAATTGCCACATCTAAGGTGTCTGCTAATACTTGTGCCTTAGGATTATTGGTCGTTTGGCTTAAATGCTCTAAAGACGCAGCAAGTGCTAAAAACTCACCTAATGAATCCCAACGTAAGTGACCTTCTTTTTCGACTTGTTGCACGTGCTTAGGCGCTGAACCACCGGCACCTGTTTCAAATAAGCCACCGCCATTCATTAACGGCACGATAGACAACATTTTAGCACTGGTACCCAGTTCAAGAATTGGGAATAAATCGGTTAAGTAGTCACGTAACACGTTACCCGTTACCGAAATAGTGTCTTCACCTTTGATGATGCGCTCTAGCGTAAAGCGAGTTGCATCCTCTGGCGTCATTATTTGAATGTCTAAACCAGCAGTATCTTGCTCAGCTAGATATTGAGTCACTTTCTTAATTAACTCAGCATCGTGAGCACGGTTACTGTCTAACCAAAATACCGCTGGTGTATTACTTAAACGTGCACGCTTGACGGCTAGTTTTACCCAGTCGCGAATTGGCGCATCTTTCACTTGGCACATGCGATAAATGTCGCCAGCTTCAACGTCATGGCTCATTAACACATCACCGGCTTGGTTAATCACATTAACCGTACCAGCAGCTTTAATTTCAAAGGTTTTATCGTGGCTGCCGTATTCTTCTGCTTTTTGAGCCATTAAGCCCACGTTAGGTACGCTGCCCATAGTTGTTGGATCAAATGCACCGTGCTTTTTACAGAACGAAATCGTTTCTTGATAAACACCAGCGTAACAACGATCTGGGATCATTGCTTTGGTGTCTTGTAACTGGCCATCAGGACCCCACATTTTACCCGAAGAACGGATAGCTGCAGGCATTGATGCATCAATAATGATGTCACTAGGTACGTGTAAGTTAGTGATACCTTTATCAGAATCAACCATCGCAAGTGCTGGACGAGCAGCATAAACAGCAGCAATATCTGCTTCAATTTCGTTACGTTTAGCTTCTGGTAACGTGCTAATTTTGGCATAAACATCACCAAAACCATTGTTTACATCAACGCCTAGCTCAGCAAATAATTTACCGTGCTTATCGAACACATCTTTAAAGAACACTTTAACGGCAAGACCAAATAATATTGGGTCAGACACTTTCATCATGGTCGCTTTAAGGTGTAAAGATAGTAAAACATCTTCAGATTTTGCAGCTTCGATTTCACGAGCATAAAAATCCACTAACGCTTTTTTGCTCATCACTGATGAGTCAATAATTTCGTCCGCTAATAACGCTAAGCCGCTTTTCAATACAACGTCTTTGCCGTCTTGTTGAGTCAACACGATATTGACTTTATCAGCTGCCGCTAGAGTGACAGACTGCTCACTGCCATAGAAGTCGCCTTCGTTCATATGAGCAACGTGAGACTTAGAGTCGCTGGCCCATTTACCCATTGAATGTGGGTTTTTCTTGGCGTAGTTTTTCACTGACGTTGGTGCACGACGATCTGAGTTACCTTCACGTAATACTGGGTTTACCGCGCTACCTTTAATTTTATCATAACGCGATTGAGCTTCAACTTCTGCGTCATTTTTAGGCTCATCAGGATAGTTAGGAATGTCATAACCTTTTGCTTGAAGTTCAGCAATACAGGCTTTTAACTGCGGAATGGATGCACTAACGTTAGGTAATTTAATGATGTTAGCTTCTGGCTTATTAGCCAATTCGCCTAATTCGGTTAGCGCATCAGCAATTTTTTGCTCTGCGGTTAACTTTTCAGGGAAGTTAGCAATAACACGACCTGACAAAGAGATATCGCGCGTTTCAACTTTTACGCCAGCAGCGTTAGTGAAAGTGCGGATAATCGGTAATAAAGACAGCGTGGCAAGTGCCGGTGCTTCGTCGGTTTCTGTGTATATGATCGTTGGAGTGTTATCTTTCATTTTGTTTCCTACATTATTGTAAATTTATAATTTATTAGAATAAATTGCGTAAGCATTTGACGGGCTTTGGTGGATAACACTCGCACAAGTTAACCGTGGTCAGCGACCATGGCACACTTTTTTATAAGCCAAGTATGTGAAATCCCCTATCCCTTTATTATTATATTTTGTTCTCAAACCTCTGAGATTTAGCGGTTAAAGCCGATATCTCAGAATGATAAATTAGGTACAGATCACAATTTTTAGGCGGACATCATAGATCATTCTTAGTAATTTTCAAATTCCACTAAGGGCGAATACGCAGTAAACTACCATAAATAAATTTATATTCGTTCACTTTTCACTCACTTGTATTAGCAAAGGATGTTAACCATACCTTTATGTCAAAAATCGGTAAATTCAGTCAATTTAAAAAAACATCTACTTACAGAACTGGCGCGTCTACAAAACCAGTTAATTCAGAGGCAACAAGTGCGACAGCCAATCGTGGCAGGGCAAAATCGCGACCGCCACAAAAACCACGGCCTGAAAATCCCGTCATCGTATTATTTAACAAGCCATTTGACGTGTTGTGCCAATTTACCGATGAAGCAGGCCGACAAACATTAAAAGACTTTATTCCAGTAGCCGATGTTTACGCAGCAGGACGTTTAGACCGTGATAGTGAAGGTTTGCTATTGCTTACCAACGACGGACAATTGCAGGCAAAGCTTACCCAGCCATCGCAAAAAACCTTTAAAACCTATTGGGTTCAAGTGGAAGGAGAACCATCAGATGAGGCAATCAATGCCTTATGTAATGGGGTTGAATTAAAAGACGGCATGACATTACCGGCTAAAGTTTGCGTAATGACATCTCCTGATATTTGGCCAAGAACCCCGCCGGTGCGAGAGCGAAAAGCCATTCCAACAACCTGGTTGGAAGTGCAAATTTGTGAAGGCCGAAATCGCCAAGTCAGAAGAATGACCGCACATGTAGGTCACCCAACCTTAAGATTAATCCGTTATAAAATAGGTCAATGGTGTCTAGATGATTTACCAAATGGTGAATACAAAGTGATCAGCACGGCAATGTAATCGCTGGCAGACGCTTTATACAAGAGGGAAATATGACTGAACGCTATAAACCTAATACTACTGTAGCTTGCGTGATCCACTGCCAAGGTAAATTTTTATTGGTTGAAGAATGCATCAACGGTGAGGTTAAATTTAACCAACCAGCGGGGCATTTAGAGGCCAATGAATCGATTATTGCAGCATGCGCTCGTGAAATTGTTGAAGAAACGGGACTTGATCTGACACCACAAGCCTTAGTAGGGATCTATCAATTTCGGGCAGCTACAGATTTAGCCTTTGTTCGTTATACATTTTGTATTGAGCTGGCCGAGCAACAACACGCCACACCAGGTGATAATGCCATTACCGCTACCCATTGGCTTAATCTTGCAGACATCATTGCCCTTGGCAACCAGCTTCGTAGCCCATTAGTGCTAAAAAGTATTGAAGATTTTTTACAACAAACGGATAAAAACCATTCCGCACAGCACACGCCGTTATCGTTGCTCAATGTCGATTATTTTTAATGGCTTGTATTAGGCTATTTGTATGTGCCTCAAGATAGCCCATTAAGCGAATGCGTGATAGAATACGCGCCGCACAAATGTCGTATTAATTGACCGTTTACCAATTAATCTCTTCGATATGTGCAACTATAATCTCTGCGATATTCGCAACTAATAGTATTCAAGTTAACGACTAGCAAAAATCTAGCACAATCGCCTTGAAACATCGGCATTGCGGCACAATATATACATTATCTTTCTTCAAGGTTTTTAGGATTTATGACATCACTCAGCCCTACTTCAAACGGAAAAAAAGTCATTGTCGGCATGTCCGGCGGTGTGGACTCTTCAGTATCAGCTTACTTGTTAATGCAGCAAGGCTACGAAGTTGAAGGTCTGTTTATGAAGAACTGGGAAGAAGACGATACTGATGAATATTGCGCTGCAGCAGATGATTTAAAAGATGCTCAAGCGGTTTGCGACAAGCTAGGTATAAAAATGCACACCGTCAATTTTGCTGCCGAATACTGGGATAACGTATTCGAATACTTCTTAGCAGAATACAAAGCAGGCCGCACGCCTAATCCCGATATCATGTGTAATAAAGAAATCAAATTTAAAGCATTTCTTGAATTTGCCGACGACATTTTAGATGCTGATTATATCGCCATGGGCCATTATGTTCGTCGTCGTGATAATAGCGATGGCAGCGTTGAAATGCTCCGTGGGGTTGATGGCAATAAAGACCAAAGTTACTTCTTATACACCTTAAGCCACGAACAAGTTGCCCGCAGCTTGTTCCCTGTCGGTGAACTTGAAAAACATCAAGTACGCGAAATAGCCCAAAAACTGGGACTCATTACTCACGACAAAAAAGACAGCACTGGCATATGCTTTATTGGTGAACGTAAATTTACTGACTTCTTAGCAACGTATTTACCAGCACAACCTGGTGATATCGAAACATCGGAAGGTGAAGTGATTGGTACACATCAAGGGTTGATGTACCACACACTTGGACAACGCAAAGGCCTTGGCATTGGTGGACTGAAAAACAGCAATGAAGACCCATGGTATGTGGTCGAAAAAGATTTAGTCCGTAATGTGCTTATTGTGGCGCAAGGCGGCAATCACCCTCGTTTAATGTCAACAGGTATGACTGTCAATCAGCTCCATTGGGTTGATCGTAAAGGTCCAGCCAATAACAGCACGATTACGGTAAAGACCCGTTATCGTCAACGTGATGTTGGATGTACCCTCACCTATGATGACGCAGACAATATTACAGTGATGTTTGATGAGGCGGTTGCCGCAGTGACCCCTGGGCAATCAGCCGTGTTTTATGATGGTGACATCTGTTTAGGTGGCGGCATAATCGATACTTTAATTCGAGGATAATCCGTGAGCCAAACTCCAGACAACATCTTGTTTGAACGCACTATGGCCTTCGCGGGTATTTTACAAGCGATTGGCCAAGTGCAGTATTTAGCACGCCACGGCGAAAGTGACAAAGACGCCTTAGCTGCTACGCTTAATACTATTTTAGTCACAGAGCCTGAATCGACAGTTGAGGTCTATCAAGATAAAGCCATTTTAGATAATGGCTACCAACTGATTCAAAATCAGCTCGGCGATGGCAGTAACAAAGATGTCGAAACCACTCGTTACTTAGTTGGCGTATTAGCGCTTGAACGTAAGCTTGCCCGCTCGCCCAATGGTTTGGGTATGCTGGCAGAGCGCATCAATCAAGTGCATCGCCAACTGGCACATTTTGCGATTACCGATGAACAAGTACTTGCCAATTTTGCCAGTATTTACAGTGATATCATCAGTGAATTAGGCCCTAAATTACAAATATCAGGTAATCCCGATTGCTTAAAACAGCCTCAGGTGCAAAACAAAATTCGTGCGTTACTGCTTGCTGCAATGCGCAGTGCAGTATTATGGCGCCAATTAGGTGGCAAACGCCGCCATTTAGTGTTTGCCCGTAAGGCCATATTTGATACAGCAAAACAAAGCCAAAATAACAATTAATCGAATCACCCTACAACAAAGTTCATCAAGGAGCTTCAAATGGATCTTTCCGCACTAACTGCTATCTCTCCGGTAGACGGTCGTTATGGTAGTAAAACCGCCTCATTACGAGGGATTTTCAGCGAGTTCGGTCTTACTAAGTACCGTGTTCAAGTTGAAATCAACTGGTTAAAGCTATTATCTAGCTGCCCAGAGATTGAAGAAGTTCCCCCTTTTAGCGAAACCGCCCTTGCCGTGCTAGACAGCATCAAGGACAACTTTAGCGAACAAGACGCCCTGCGCGTTAAAGCGATTGAAAGCACCACCAATCACGACGTTAAAGCGGTTGAGTACTTTATTAAAGAACAAATTGCCAATAATGCCGAGTTAGTCGCCATTGATGAATTTGTCCATTTTGCCTGTACCTCTGAAGACATTAACAACTTATCTCATGGCTTAATGTTAAAAGAAGCGCGTGAACAAGTGCTAGTGCCGCATTGTCAGCAGATTATTGATGCGATCAAAAAATTAGCGCATGACAATAAAAGCGTGCCGTTAATGTCACGCACCCACGGCCAACCAGCATCACCATCTACACTTGGTAAAGAGATGGCTAACGTTGCAGTACGTTTAGATCGTCAATTAAACCAAATCAACGCTGTTGAAATTATGGGTAAAATTAACGGTGCAGTCGGTAACTACAACGCACACATCTCTGCATACCCAGAAGTAAACTGGCATGAGTTGTCACAGCGTTTTGTCACCAGCCTTGGCATTAATTGGAACGCGTATACCACTCAGATTGAGCCACATGATTACATTGCTGAATTGTTCGATGCCATTGCTCGTTTCAACACCATCCTAATCGATTTTGATCGTGATATTTGGGGTTATGTTGCACTAGGCCACTTTAAGCAGCGCACTATCGCAGGCGAAATTGGTTCATCAACGATGCCGCACAAAGTCAATCCAATTGATTTTGAAAACTCGGAAGGTAACTTAGGTATCGCTAACGCGCTAATGCAGCACTTAGCTGCTAAATTACCCGTTTCAAGATGGCAACGTGACCTAACTGACTCAACCGTGTTGCGTAACTTAGGCGTTGGTATGGCTCACTCGTTAATTGCATATCAAGCAACCTTGAAAGGCATTAGCAAGTTAGAAGTGAATGAAGCACAACTTTTAGCTGAATTAGACAAAAACTGGGAAGTATTGGCAGAGCCAGTACAAACCGTAATGCGTCGTTACGGTATTGAAAAACCGTATGAGAAGTTAAAAGAACTGACGCGTGGCAAACGTATTGATGCTGCACAACTTGCAGTATTCATCGATGGTCTTGAATTACCAGAACACGTAAAAATTGAATTGAAAAAGATGACCCCAGCAAACTACATTGGCCGCGCAGAAGCCTTTGTTGATGAGCTAAAATAGTCTTATAAGCTTATACATAACATTAGCGGTCGCATATGTGGCCGCTTTTTTATTGTATTACCACTCGTTAATTATCTCGACCTGAGGTCAATGATGTACACATTAAATATTGATACCCAAGCCTTTATTAAACAGCATTGGCAGCAAAAACCACTTGTTATCAAACAGGCTTTTATCGACTTTGAAGATCCTATCGCAGCAGATGAACTTGCCGGCCTAGCCTGTGAAGAAGAAATATCATCACGCGTTGTGGTCACAAAAGGTGATGACTGGGACGTAGTCCAAGGTCCATTTGAAGACTATGACCAATTTGGTGAAGACAACTGGCAGCTATTAGTTCAAGCCGTCAACCATTGGTACCCTGACTCACAGGCTTTAGTCGAAGCATTTCGATTTTTACCAGACTGGCGCTTTGATGACCTAATGGCATCATTTGCCACGCCAGGTGGTGGTGTTGGGCCGCATATCGATAACTACGATGTGTTTATCATTCAAGGCGATGGCGAACGTCGTTGGAAAGTGGGCGACAAAGGTCAACATAAGCGTCGCGGCGATAACCCTAACTCACCGCTAGTTGACGACTTTGAACCGATTATCGATGTGGTATTGCAAAAAGGCGACGTGCTCTACATTCCACCAGGATACCCACATTGCGGCGAAACACTATCGCTCGCCTTGTCATATTCGATTGGTTTTAGAGCGCCTAGCCAACAAGAATTATTAACTGAACTCGCGGATAGTTTAATCGACAGCAACCAAGGCCAAAAACGTTTTAATTCTGTGGATGAGCCAGCAACACCAGGGATGATTAGCCAATCACACCAGCAGGGTATTATGGATTTATTGACCCAATTGGCTCAAGATCCAGCCAGCTATCAAACCATGCTAGGTAAGCTACTGAGTCAAAATCGTTTCGAACTTGATATCTGTGAAGGCGAAGAGCCATTAACGGCCGATGAGTTATTGGAAGCGATTGAGCAAGGCGCGATAATTCAACGCATTGGTGGTTTGAAAGTATTGCAGTTAGAAAATGATAATGAGCAGCGTTTGTTTATTAATGGTGAAGTGTACACCTTTACTAATGTTACAAATGACATGTTACAACTATTGGCTAACCAGGTAAGGATCACGCCTGAAGAGGCTGGTTTATTCACAGCCAACCCAGCGGCAATGGATGTTCTAACCGAATTACTCAATCAAGGGTTATTCTATTTAGCCGAAGACGATTGCGAGTAATCATTAGCATATAAGTCACTGAGCTTGATGGCGGCTATCAACAAGAGCTCATCGATATGATCCATCAAGCTCAAGATAATAAAAAAAGGCACTGTGAGTGCCTTTTTTATGTTTATTACGTCAAGTTACTAGTGGCTTAGGGCATTACCCCCACAGTTTCTCATCTTGATTCATTTTATATAAGCTTTCTGCTCGCGACACCAATAATTGTGCAAACTTAAGTTGAGTAGGATCTTTGGTTACACCCGACTTGTGCAAGTTCTCTGCTTTAAGTTGCCACATCATTGAAAAATGTCTAATCGCATCACGAGCTGTTGCCGCGACTTTCACATCAACATAATCCGAAGGTAAATCACCAGACATTACCCAAAATGTTTGTTTTTTAGGTTGCTTCGATTCCATCTTCCAAATGGCTAAATAAGGAGCAAGATAACGGCTTTCGTCAGCAAGTACTTTACTTGGGATCACCCCTTTCTCAGCCAAAAAACGGTTCGCCTTTTGAAATTGAGTACGAACCCACTCTTGTCTTAATGCCTCAGGCTCTGGTGTTGGCTGTGCAACCGGCTCTGCTACTTCTTCAGTCATAATACTTCCTATCTTATTGTTATATTACAGGTTAGAACAAAAATGCAACCTGATATTCAATCTCAAAAACACTGATGCAACATAAGTTACTTTACGTTTACGTAAGGTGGCAAGCTAAATTTCCACATCAATGACAAAAATAACTAAATCATGCTTTGTTGAGAGTATCGCTAAATGCTATCGTGCTGCAATAAATATAACAAGCAGTCGTTTGCGCCTTTTGTACTCAATTAACAGAAGGTGTGAGAACTTTACTTTAACAAGCTAGCAAGCGGAGATGTCACGTGGCAGTTTTTAATCATGTTTCGTTCGATGAACACGAACAAGTGGTCTTTTGTCATGATAAACAAAGTGGTTTAAAAGCCATAATTGCAGTCCATAACACTAACCTAGGCCCTGCCGTAGGTGGTTGTCGTATGTGGAACTATCAATCGGATGATGAAGCCTTAACAGACGTATTACGTCTTTCTCGTGGAATGACTTATAAAAATGCGTTAGCCGGTCTCACCATGGGTGGCGGTAAAGCAGTGATCATCGCCGATCCTAAAACAACCGACCGCGAAGCGTTATTTCTTGCATTCGGGCGCTTTGTGAACAGTTTAGGTGGCAAATATTATTCTGCAGAAGACGTTGGCGTATCGACATCAGACATAATGATAGCCAGTCGTGAAACTGAATTTGTTGCTGGACTTGAAGGTAAATCAGGCGATCCATCGCCACTTACCGCGTTAGGCACGTACCTTGGCATTAAAGCCGCCGTAAAACATCAACGCGGCATTGATAGCCTAAAGGGGATTAAAGTCTCTGTGCAAGGCGTGGGACACGTTGGTTATTACTTGTGTAAGCATTTACATGATGCAGGCGCTGAACTGATTGTTACCGACATTCATCAAGCCTCGCTTGACCGTGTTGCAACCGAATTTGGTGCAACAGTTGTTGCTCCACAAGATATCTATACCCAGGATGTTGATGTCTATGCGCCTTGTGCATTAGGTGCAACACTTAACGACACAACCTTGCCATTACTAAAAGCGACCATTGTTGCCGGTTGTGCCAATAACCAGTTAGCTGAAGTTCGCCACGGTGAAAAACTCAAGCAAATGGGTATTCTATACGCGCCAGATTACGTGATTAATGCTGGCGGAATTATCAATGTGTCATTTGAGAAAAACTATGACGCTGCAGCCTCTACCGCCAAGGTTGAGCAGATTTACAATACCCTGCTGACTATTTTTGAACGTGCTGATAGCGAGAACCGCACTACCGGTTCTGTAGCCGATGAAATGGCTAAAGCGATTATTGATGCCGCAAGATAGTTAATCAGCTTTATATTAAGGCTTTTGAATCCCTTAATATAACTTTATAAACATGCATTTATAAAAATCAATTTATAAACATGAATTATAAAAAAAGCTAAAAGGAAATGCCTGTGCATTTCCTTTTTTATTACTCTTCCCTCCAAATATTGCTGGTGACGGGTTCATCAAGTTGCAACAAATCGTTCACCTTAGCGTCAAATAACTGCCCTACTCTACATCAACACTGACGCAATCTGTGTATTAGGGTGAATGACGGATGATCTCACACAGCAAAAAAAGCAATCAACAACGGCAACCTTTATCTCACTTAACGCATAGTGACAAAATTCAGCATTTTCATGCGTTGTGGATATCGGATGTTCATCTAGGCAGCATTGATTGTAAAGCAGACTTTTTATTACATTTCCTCAATCATAGCCAATGCCAATACTTGTATTTAGTCGGTGACATTGTCGATATCTGGGCACTGAAAAAACGTGTTTATTGGCCCGACAGCCACAATAAAGTGATACAAAAAATCCTCGAACTGGCCAGTAGTGGCACCCAAGTTATTTACATACCAGGTAATCATGATGAGGCTTTCAAAGATTATGCCGACAGTCATTTCAGAGGTATTACCCTCGTTAAACAGCATATTCATCAGTCTCTGAGTGGTAAACGTTTTTTAATGCTTCATGGCGATCAATTTGACTCACAAGTATGTGTTAGTCGTACCTACGCAAAATTAGGCGACCATTTATATGATGTGTTGTTGTGGCTAAATCGTCAGTTACACAGAGTAAGAAGCCGCCTAGGATATCCATATTGGTCACTAGCCAGCTACATAAAACTCCGCGTCAACAAAGCTCAGCAAGCCATTAACCAATACCGAGATGCCGTACTGCGCTATGCCATTAAAAAACAAGTCGACATGGTGATATGTGGCCATATTCATCAGCCAGAATTATCACAGCATACGATTAATAACCACATCATCACTTACGCAAATGATGGTGATTGGGTTGAAAATTGTACTCTCATAGCAGAGACAGAATCTGGAGATGTGCAGTTGCTTAAGTGGGATGAACAAACGTTGCAAGCTACAGCAGTAAACACGATTGATTTTGGCAGTTCAGAGGCTGCATCAATCATCACGCCCCAAAAACAGCACGTTGCATAAATAAGGCTAAAATATGATATTTACTGTTGATAATATGGTCGAAAAAAACCTGCCAAATGTGCATAACAAACCTTGGTTAGCCGTGCCGACTAAAGCCATGTTGCGTTACTTGCTTCATGAAAAGCAATGTAATGACATTGCCAACGAACATGCGCATTTATCCGGGGTCGATTTTGTTGAACAAATTCTTGCCTGTTTGAATTTCAGTTACAGCGTCCCCAATAACGAAATTGAAAATATTCCCATTGAAGGTCGAGTGGTGATCTACGCCAATCACCCTATCGGTTCACTTGATGCGCTGGCATTAATCAAACTGATTAGTCAGGTGAGACCAGACATCAAGGTCGTTGCCAATGAATTACTAATGGCCATTAAACCGCTTCATTCCATTTTATTGCCAGTACGTAACATGACTGGTGGAACACCGAAACAGCACTTAAATGAAATTCATCATCACCTCAAAAATGAAGGTGCGGTATTGATTTTCCCCTCAGGTGAAGTATCGCGTTTACGCCCTACGGGTGTCACTGACTTACATTGGCACAGCGGATTTTTAAAAATGGCTCGCGCCTGTAATGCGCCGCTTTTACCTATGTATGTTGATGCAAAGAACTCCGCTACATTTTATGGTGCTTCAATGATTTACAAACCATTAGCGACGTTATTGCTGGTCAAAGAAATGTTTAAACAAATGGATCATGTTATGCCAGTGCGGATTGGCCAATTAATAGCAAAAGAAGTTGTCAGCACTCAAGACTTTCCGCTTAAAACTAAAGTGAATCTGCTTAAAAATCATTTATATCGCATTGGTAAAAATCGCAGTCCGTTATTCATTACCCAAAATGCCATTGCTCATCCGGAAAAACGCAGTGAGCTACAACAAGCATTACAACAATGCGAATTGCTCGGTAAAACCCAAGACAATAAACAAATCTATTTATACAAACATACTCACAGCAGTCCGATTATGCGTGAGATTGGCCGGCTTCGTGAAATCGCCTTCAGAGCCGTGGGCGAAGGTACCGGTAAACGTCGCGATACCGATAAATATGATAATCACTATTTTCATTTAGTGTTATGGGATAAAGACGAATTAGAGATTGTGGGTGCCTATCGTTTTGCCAGTGCCAAAATGCTCCACGAATCCATTGGTGAAAATGCGCTGTATAGCCAATCACTATTTGAATACCACGATGCGTTTGCTCCCTATTTTGACCAAGGACTCGAACTTGGCCGCAGCTTTGTGCAACCTAAATATTGGGGCCGCCGTAGTTTAGAATATTTGTGGCAAGGTATTGGTGCGTTTTTAATTAAAAACCCACAGTATCGTTACCTCTTTGGGCCTGTGTCGCTAAGCGATAGTCTACCTGTTCCCGCCAAAGAGATGCTGGTGTTTTTTTACCAACATCATTTTGCCACCAAACACGTTTTAGCGACTTCATTTAATTCATATCAATTCACCGACGAACGTCAGCATCAATTGCATCAGTTATTTAATGGCGATGACTATGCTGAGAACTTTAAAATACTCAAACGGACGCTATCGAATATGGGTGTATCAGTACCGACGTTATTTAAGCAATATGGCGAATTGTGTGACAACAATGGCGTACAGTTTCTCGACTTTGGTATTGATGCAGAGTTTGGTGACTGTATCGATGGTTTAGTGTTAGTCGATATTCATCAGTTAAAGCCGATAAAATATCAAAAATACTTGGCTGGTCATTTACCTGAAAACAAAATTGCATCTTGACCAGATACAAGCTTATAACGTGAGTAAGTCGTTGTCATTGGCCGTTAAATGATTGTTACACTGATATTTATCTGATATAAAAGAATAAATACGTGGAGAATCGCTTATGACAACTGCTACTGAATTGTTGACAGAGACATTACCTGATAACCCGACTAAACATCTCTGTGTCGCGGACATCATGACTACGCGAGTGGTTACCATAGAGATGGATGATCGGCTGACACTGGCCAAAGAAATTTTTGACAATGTCAGCTTTCATCATCTACTCGTGGTTGATAACGAGCAATTGAGTGGCATATTGTCTCATCGGGACTTTCTACGGGCGCTCAGTCCTAATATCGGTACCGCTGCTGAATTAATTCGAGACACTGAAACCCTGCATAAAAGGGTTCATCAAGTCATGACTCACAATCCATTCACTATCGCTCCTCATTGCGATATCAACCAAGCAACCAGACTTATTTTAGACCACGATATAGGGTGTTTACCGGTATTAGACAACAACACCATCGTGGGCATTATTACTTGGAAAGATCTATTGAAGGCCTATTACGTGAAGTAAATGGTCTGCTTTTCATCTATTTAATCATTAACAACAAAACAACCTGCCTGTTACTACTGTATTTTTGAACTGTTCTTTTGAACTGTCCTTTTGATCGAATACTCATGTATAAGTTCCGTATATTATCCGTATATTCCGACATACAACCCTACTTCATTTATCATCAACCGCTAATATTTAAATGCCGAAAAATCATATTTTGGCAATAGCTCTTCCAAAAAATAAATATTACTAAGCTTGCCAACTAGATAGCTTCATTTCGTAAATTGTTCATATTTATATGCTGGAAAATGTCACATTACTCTGCTTTTATTAGACACAGGGCTCGTGGCTATCATGTGATAAGGACAGCATTATGATTAAGTTTACATACCACCTCAATCAAGACAACATTGAGTTGCAAGCGAGTAATTGGTGCGGACTAGAACGAGTATTTATTAATGGCAAAGTGGTGTCACGCAAGTTCAACTTTGGTTTACAAAGCATGCATGATGTACTGCTTAATAATGGCAAAAAGTGTCGTTTTCAATTAATAGTCGATCCACAAACAGAATTAGTCTCTTGCCGTATTTACAAACAAAACCAATTGGTGACTATTTTAAATCAAGGTAAAAAACAGCTACAAAAAAGCCAGTTCCTAATCGAAACTAGCTTCGTTGTCGTGTGTGTTGGCATGCTCAGCTTGTATTGGTTAACTTAAGTTAAACATAACCAATGAGATTGGTATAACACAAGCTGACTTAGGTATTAACCTATGGTGAAATCAAGCTGAACGGTAGATTTTGCTTCTGTTGGCTTACCATCAACAAATTTAGGCGCATAACGCCATTGACTAAGCGCTTCTATCGATTCTTTTTCAAACTGGGTGCCACCTTTAGAGTCAATAATCTCAGGTGATTTAACAAAACCATTTTCATCAACTGTAAACTCAACTTGCACCCAACCAGATTTTCTTCTTTGGGCATATGATTGCGGGTATTTTGGTGGTTTTCTAAATAACGGGGTTTGTTCTTGTTGGTCATTCCATGGCGTCATTTTACCAATCGCAATACAATGCTCAGTGGCTTTATCTCCTAGGCCTTTTTGCTCATACAGTTTCACTAACAAGGCATGCGCACGAAGTTCATAGGGATGGCTATAAGGTAATGCCTGATATTGTTTGATAACTTCAACTAAATTCGTAATAGCTTGACTTGGCTTACCCATGGAATCATATAACGCAGCAACGAGGTAAGTAGCATCAACTCGTTTAATGGCATCCTCTGGTAACTTACTGGTATAAATATCGTAAGCGTCAAACGCCAAAGTTCTCACTGTGCGGGTATAATACTCGGTATGCGATAAGCGATGAAACGTAATGAGTTTTACTTCGGCAACCGTTAACTCATTGTCAGCTTTTTCTGCAATCTCTATTGCTTCAAATAATAACGTTTTCGCGTATTTATCATCTGTTGTCGATTCAGCTAACCCAATCAAAGGATCGATTAACTCGATACCATTATCGGTCACGTTTTCACGGTATACAGCTAATGCAGAAGTAAATAATTGATGCGCCTTAAGCGTCGCTTCATCTTCAATAACACGGCCTTGATTCTTTTTCTTAGGTTCAACCATTACCGCATTTGCATAATTAATGGCTAACTTAGCGCTATCAAAGCTGTCTTGACCGAATTTAATTTGACCTAACTCATAGGCTTGCTGCGCATATTTCAGCGTATCTTGGTTGTTGTGGTTTTCAACAGAAACATTGTATTGCTGGTAAGCGTGTGAAAAAGCTTCTGTATTTGCTGGTTCAGCATAAGCAAATTGGCTCATAAAAGCCGCTGCTATCGATAAGCGTAAAAGTGTCTTCATAACGTTCTAAATCCTTTTTGATTTTATCCTTAACCTTTTCTCGCACTTCGCAAAATACTGGTCGAGTAATATTTTAATAAACAGCCCTCCACTTTTACCCATTTTTATGACCTACGTCAACTTACTGCAAATAATTGTAAACAATATGTTGTGAAATATTGTTCCATAGGCACACTAATTTAGTTGCTGGCTATTTATGTCAGCGAAACCATTACAGGAGCTAAGATGTCAGCCATCATCAAATTGCTCCAAGCGATGTTAAGCAGCTTCAAAGACCTTATACCCATTATCTTAGTGGTCAGTTTTTTTGAAATATTTGTGCTTCATCAAGCGCCTGCACAACTTGGATCTATTCTTGTGGGTGTGGTGTTTATTGTATTGGGACTGACCTTTTTTGTATTTGGTTTGGAAATGGGTTTATTTCCGATTGGCGAATCACTGGCTGAAGCATTAGCACGAAAAGGCAGTGTATTTTGGTTAGTTATTTTCTCATTCTCGTTAGGTTTTGGCACCACATTAGCGGAACCTGCTCTTACGGCTGTTGCAAACGAAGCAGCGCAGGTTGCCGCGAATGCTGGTGCGATAGAGTCAAACCAACAAGCCATGAGTTCCTATGCAATGGGCTTACGATTAACCGTCGCTATCTCGGTTGGTCTGGCCATTTTACTTGGGGTCATTCGTATTCTTAAGGGATGGCCAATCCATTACCTCATTATTGGCGGTTACGTGTTGGTGATGATCCTCACCAGCTTTGCACCAGCCAACATTATTGGTATCGCTTATGATTCTGGTGGCGTCACCACATCGACCATTACGGTGCCTTTAGTCACTGCACTAGGGGTTGGCCTGGCAAGCGTCATTAAAGGCCGTAATCCGATGGTAGATGGCTTTGGATTAATTGCTTTTGCAAGCCTTAGTCCAATGATTTTTGTATTGCTATACGGCATGGTGTTTTTGCAGTGATCGCTATCGCCAATAAAATGAGGAGTGGTTTTGCTCAATGAACTGATTAGCACTTTATTACTGACTGCTCGTGATGTCATACCTATTGCGATAATTCTATTTGGCTTTCAGCTGGGCGTGCTTAAACGCCCAATAAACCAATGGCGTAAAGTATTGCTCGGATTTGTTTATGTCATTATTGGCCTCACCTTCTTTCTCGTGGGTTTACAATTGGCGCTATTCCCTATCGGTGAGAGCATGGCCAATCAATTGACCACCAGCGAGTTTTTACACCCTGATGGTGGCAATGAGCCGTATATTTGGCAAGACTACTTTTGGGTTTATGTGTTTGCCGCCGCAATCGGTTTTAGCACCACCATCGCAGAACCGTCATTAATTGCAGTGGCCATCAAAGCCAACCAAGTCTCTGGTGGCACCATTGGCATTCAAGGTCTGCGAATGTCAGTGGCATTTGGCGTGGCGATTGGGATTACGTTAGGCTGTTTTCGTATTGTGGTTGGTGATCCCATTCACTATTACATTATGGCCGGCTATGTTGTGGTGGTCATTCAAACCTTTTATGCCCCCAAAATGATTGTCCCTTTAGCTTATGACTCTGGTGGCGTAACCACCTCAACGGTAACGGTACCGTTAGTCGCGGCATTAGGACTTGGGCTTGCCACCAATGTTGAAGGCCGTAATCCATTAATTGATGGCTTTGGCTTGATTGCCTTTGCCAGTTTATTTCCGATGATCACTGTAATGGGTTACGCCCAAGCGGTTGACTATTTATCCAAACGAAAAGCCACTAAGGAGTAACCTATGCGCTTTAAATTAATTGTCGCCTTTGTCGACGATGACTGTACCGATAAGGTACTTGATGCAGCGCGTGTTGCAGGTGCAACGGGTGCCACGGTAATTAATCATGCTCGCGGTGAAGGCTTAGAAAAAAAGAAAACCTTTATGGGGCTTACCTTAGATGTTCAGCGTGATGTGATTTTATGGTTGGTAGAAGAACACATGAGCCGCAACATTCTCGAAACCATTTCAAATGTAGGTGAATTTGACACTAATTCAGGCAAAGGTATTGCGATACAAATTGATGTTGAGGATGCCGTTGGTGTGGCCCATCAGGTTCAAAAGTTGAGTAAAGACATTGAGGATCAAATATGAGTAGCACAACCCCTATACGTAACCGCGACGTCATGAATAACCAGTACGTCATGGTTGATGGTATGCACACAGTGGCCGAAGCGATCCAAGAAGCCATTAGCAATAACGTGAATATATTAGTGGTAAATAAACGCAATGAGCATGACGAATTCGGCATGGTACTCATGAGCGATATCGCCCGCAAAGTGTTAGCCAAAGACAAGTCACCAGAGCGTACCAACATTTACGAAATCATGATAAAGCCAGTGCTTTCATTGTCTGCTGATATGGACGTACGCTACACGGCTCGACTTTTTGAACGTTTTAATATCAATAAAGCGCCGGTGATTGAAGCGGGTGAGATTTTAGGTTTTGTCACTTATGACAATATTGTACTTAAGGGCATGATTAAAAAATAATATCAATATACTACAGCGGGGCATTTTAGCATGATGAAGCGAAACAGACTTCATGATCAGTGAGCCTAACCGCAACCTAACTGATTGGCTGACTTTGCCCTACAACTCGATCTATGCTTGTTAAATTTTCCGGTATTTCACAGACAATATTACGTCCACTATTTTTAGCTCTGTATAATGCTATATCGGCAATTTTGGTGAGGTCTTCTAATTTTGTCATTTGATTATTACACTCTGCAACACCAAAGCTTGCGGTTATTGATAACGAACATCCATCATGTAACACAACCATTTTTTCAATTTTTTTACGAATAAAATTAGCCAGTTGAATAGCCGCTAATTTGTCGGTATTAGGTAAAAAAATAATAAATTCTTCTCCACCCCAACGCGCTAACACGTCACTATTTCTAATATGTTGCTTTAGTGTATCGGCAATACTTTTAAGGGTGGCATCACCTACAGCATGACCATAATCATCGTTTATTGTTTTAAACCAATCGATATCTAACAGGATCATCGAAAATGTTTTTTGTTCTCTCATGCCAAGATCCCACAGAGGACTGGCATTGACGATAAAAGCACGACGATTATATAACCCGGTTAAATGATCTACTTGCGCGATGACTTCGGCTGTAATCCGCGCTTTATCAACTTGTTTTAAATTAAACGCTAACGCCAAGGCTAAAATAAACATTTCAATCAGCATGCCTACTTCAATACTGTGAAATAACATCGTGTTATACGGAATAGCACCCCAAGTTGTTGCGGCAGAAAGGGCTGCACCACCCGCACCTAAAAATACCGCAGGGATAAAAAATTTGACCATTGCATGGCCATTTCTTAAGGCTAAAAAACCTAAGCTAATAAAAATAACGACTAATAATGAAGTCAATGCCACACCAACATTAACGGCGAGTAATTGATCTGCGTATATAAACAGCGACACAACTAACAACACCAGACAGGCGTATATCGTTTTATTAAAACGATATACGTTAGGTAAATAGACTTTTAATTTAAGGAACTCAAAGCAAAACGCGATACCGAAAATGATGTAACAATATAAAAAAAGTATCATTGCCCAGCGCTGCACAAACAAATTTTCTGGCCAGATAACTTTAAAACCATGGCCCGTGTAAGCGATATTTAAACTTAAAAATGACAATAAATACAAAGAATAATATATATAGCTACTGTCTTTTAAGCTTACAGAAAGCACAATGTTATAAACGAATAAGATAAAAAAAGCGCCGTATAAAAAACCATAAAAATAATTCGTCACTTCTAAATTACTTTGAATGATTTCTTCGGTCGTTAAATACAGTGGGATCAACAAAGGGTCTTTTGACTCAAACCGCATTAACACCTGAGTTATACCGGGTTTAAATACATGCGGTTGAGCGACCATTCGAGTTTGATTTGTTCGCAGGCTAAAGGGGATGGCGTCACCCGTAAATGCTTTTTCTATTACCTGACTCTGTCGAATAAAATAGAAATCTGCGTGATCTAACCAAGCAGAGTCGAGATAAAAAAACTTTTTTAGTGGTTTTTTTGTTGAATTATTAATCAACGCAGACACCCAAAGTACATCATGAGTAAAACCAAAACTGACTTTTCCGTCAATATTTGGCGCAAACTGTCCTTGCTGGTATTGGATAAACGCATTCTCAAACGAAACATCATCACTCGCAACCTGCAGAATACTGACGTGTTCGTTAATGAATAACTCTTCAACAACATCTGATAATTCAATAGGTTTACTTGTAACGTGAAAACTATAAAAGAATAAAAAGATCATTAAGAAGCGAATAGTAAATACTCAATCGAATTGTTTGATATTAGATTAGCCTCTGATGTACTTTTTGTCTAACAAACAGGCAACATCAAACATATTTTTGTTCGATCTTATAAACAATATTAATACGATTAATAATGCCATTAAAGGAGCCATTAGATACCAACCGTTAGGCTAATTGCTCCACAATAAAATCAATTAATGCTCTGGTTTTAAGCGGCAGGTTTTTGTCTTTATACAGTAAGTGAATTGGCATGGCTTCTGGCGGGATTAAACAATCAATATTCACCAGTAAGCCCGCAGCTATCGCCTCACTCACGACAATAGTCGGTTGTAAAATAACCCCTAAGCCATCAATGGCTGCCCGGGTGAGTACCACACCGCTGTTTGATAATAATCTGAAATGACGTTTACCAAAAATTTGTTGATGTGCAATAGACAATGACCCATTGGTAGAATAGCTGAAGCCCAGACACTGATGGTGGCGTAAATCGTCACGCGATTGTATTACTGGATGTTGTGCTAAGTACTGCGATGACGCACAAAATTGCATTTCATAATTCATAATATGGCGTCCAATTAACGCCGAATCATCCAACGCACCTATTCTCACAACTAAATCCACATTATTGTGAATAGGATCGATGAGATGATTATCAAGGCGTAATTCCACATCAATTTGAGGATATTGCAGTAAAAATTGATTCACTATCGGTGCTAACACGGTATTACCAAAGCTGACAGGCGCATTAATTCTAATACTACCTCGCGGCGTGCCTGTCATCGTCTGTAAGGTATTTTCAGCTTCTGTAATAGACGCTAAAATCGTTTTACATTCTTGATAATACACTAACCCAGACTCAGTGAGTTCTTGCTGGCGGGTGGTACGGTTAATCAGCTTAATTCCAAGGTAGGCCTCTAACTGATTAATGTGTTTACTGACCATAGTCCGGCTGATATTAAATTTATGCGCAGCTGTGCCATAGTTGCCCTGCTCAGCCACATGACTAAACACCTGCATCGCGGTTAATTTATCCACTGAATATCCCTAATCCTGCATCAAACCAGTGTTAATTATAAACCTATGGTGTTTTCTGTAAACACCATCAAACCATTTTGCCTTGCGCCGAACTGGTTTACGATGACCCATTATTATTAAGGGGTCGATATGGATAACAAACTGGATCAACAAGGCGTGTTCATCACCGCCGAAATTCACATTAAAGACCAAGTGCCATTAGCACAGGGAATCGCAGCTGTCCGTCAATTTTGTGTGGATATGAATAGCGAACCAGGCTGTTCGCTTGCAATGGCGCTGCAAAATAAAACCAACCCTAAACAGTTTGTTTTTTGGGAACGTTATGATGACCAAGCTGCGTTTGATGCCCACTTTGCAGCCGATCATACCCAAGCATTTATCAAATCGGCATTAACCGATCTACAGCAAGCGTTTGACTATCAACTATTAACCACTGAGGGATAATGAATGTCTGGATCAATTAAGTGGGCAATATTAGGCACCAGTTTTATCTCTGGTGTAATGGCCGATGCGATTAAAGCACAAGGTCAAAGTACAATTTATGGCGTTGCAGGGCGCAACACCACAACATTGGCAGAGTTTGCGACCCAGTATCAAATTCCACATCAATTTACTGATTTTGATGCGTTAATCAACAACCCTGAAGTCGATGTTATATACATTGCCCTGCCAAATCACTTACATCATGAATACGTGGTAAAAGCTGCTGATGCTGGCAAAGCGATTTTATGTGAAAAATCACTGTCCGTAGATATGCCAAAAACCATCGAAAGTCTTGCGGCAGTAGCTCAAAACAAGGTGTTTTTCCTTGAAGGCTTAATGTATTTAGCTCACCCATTTATGCAACAGCTAAGCAAAACGCTAGCAAGTGGTGTAATAGGTGAAGTTAAAAGTATCCGCGGCCAATATTGCGCTGCCATTAGCCAGTTTGTTAACCCTGCCAGCCTTGGGGCATTATTTAACCTAGGTTGTTACCCTGCATCATTAATGCAGCTAGTGATGCAGCAACAATTTGGCACCGAGCTGAGCCAGCAATACCACATAGAAGCGACCGGAAGACGTGGTCAAGACGGTAATATTTGCGAATCGACTGCCATCGTCAGTTACAGCAATGGCGTGCAATGTCATCTTCACACCGCTGAAGACTATGGTCTGCACGCAGGCTTTACTATCTTGGGCAGCTTAGGATGTATTGAGTTCACCTCAAACCCTTGGTTACCAGAATCTCAGGGTAATCATTTTACCGTTAGGTTATATGAACAAGATGTTGAAGTAGTAGACGTTGAAGCCAAAGGCAATGGTTTTTACTATCAAGTAGAAGCAGTGCTTAACGCATTAGACACTAAGCAATACACAGTACCAAGACCCTTAGTACAGCTCAGTGACTCTGTGGATGTCATGCAAATGCTAACAACATGGCATAACGCCGCGTTAGAAAGCTGCGCTGCGAACCACACCACTGAACGATAAACACTCGTTCACCCGCTGTTGCTGAATCGTCGATAATTCAGCAACAGCAACGTAAGCATATTCGCTGTGTTCATCACTAAGCTGTATTTGCGCGCATTGCGGTAACTGACAACGAAAGATAAAAGCTTGTGATTGATACGCACCGTGAAAATACACTCCAGACAGATATTGCACATCAACCTCACAACCCAACTCCTCTAAACATTCTCGCTGTAATGCCTGATGAATCGTTTCATTAGGGTCAAGTCCACCACCCGGCAAGCCCCAATGTTTGTCAGCATAATTGGCTTTTAACAACAGCACTTGCCCATCGTCATTGGTGATAACAGCGTGGGAACTGAGTCTAAATAAATCATTAAATGCCATGATGATTTTCCATTTTAAATTAGTTGTGATTGCTATGATGATTACTACACTCAAACAATCGCATTAGACTTTTATCTATCGTTCAGAATACGACATCAAATCAACTCTACTCTACTCAATAAGTAATTGAGAACATAGTAATATAGATAAAAACAACTAACATTTATGAAAGAAATTCTATTCTAAACATACACATATTCGATACTCATGGTATGTTGATTAGGACAAGTCAACCTGATTAATCTTAAGTTCAGTATTTTGCGTAATCATATGGCATTAATTTTAATTAAAAAGGTAAAGATGCTTAAAAAGTCGCTACCTTACTAACGCTTGTTTGTTACAAGGTTTGCTTTAAATTAGAGGCGGTATAAGTCTTAAATGAAAATTACTTTTAGGAAACAACAATATGTACATGATAGTTAAGCACACTCATCTAACAATAATTGCGATTACGTTTATATTTTTTATGATTAACTTTGTGTTAACGATGAAAGGGTCTGACAAGGTCAATCATAAATTACTAAAAATCGGGCCGCATGTTTTATATACTCTCTTTATCTGCACCTTTATTTATCTGGTTGTAGCAAATCCACTTAACCTGTACCCCTTTGTGAATGGTTGGGCTTCATCTAAATTAGGTGGTTTCGTACTGTATGTGCTCTCTATTACTTTTGCACTTAAGTGGGCCAAGTCAACACCGTGGCGTATTGTCGGCTTACTGAGCACAATCTTTTGGTTAGCAATGACTGCACGACTTGGTTTTGCCGACCATCTTAAATCAAAAGGAATTGAAGAAGGTGCTAATGTTTTTTATGACTTAGGCCAGTCTATGCTAACTGCTATTTGCTAAGCTGTTTTGATTAAAGTGGTTAATTAATTTTAGCCACTATTAATAAGACAAATGCTTATGCACTCGGTGTTTATTCATTAGGCCGATTTAAGATGTTTATAATAATTAGTCACTTGTTTTAGGCATGAGTGTGTCACGTCTACGCAAGTATTTAGGACAACTGTGGGCTTCCTCTTGGTCTGGTGTGGGTGAAGCGCCACGGCGATAGTGATAGCAGGGCCATAGTCAAAACACGTTTAGGGACATAAATGTGTCAGCCATCAAACTCAGAATTGCACATAAACGAGTTAGTTTGCTTGACTTAGAAATGGACAAATTCAACTGTGAATTTAAGGACGTTGAAGACTCTTTACAATAGAATGCATGAGCCGGACAGGCCTTTCTCGCGCATCTGACCTATATGGATATTGGAAATGTCGTTATGATATCGGGAACATCATTGACCCTGTGCTTCAAGGCATCCTGCGTATCAGAGTCAGGCTAGCTTTCGTTGGCCATGTTAGTTTTCGGTTTATATGCGATGAGAAGCTAAGCATTACCTTAATTAAGCTTTACCACTTGTTTGATGGGTTAATGTGAACGGAGTTTCTAATCCTGAAATACTCCAATGTAGCCTAGAAAATTTACCGCCAGACATAAAAAAGCTACCTTTTGGTAACTTTTTCATGTTGCGCAGAGAAGCTTAAAAAATTACTCGTAATCAGTAGAATAAGTTTCTTCATAGGTGTGCGAGTAAAGTTCAAACAAGTTACCAAACGGATCTTCTAAGTACACCATTTGGGTTAGATTGTTGTCGTCTTCTGGGTGGTAGCGCATGATATCCATACGAGCTTTACCGCCATATTGCACAGTACGTGCAATTGCCCCCTCAAAATCATCTGTTTGCAAACAAAAGTGGAAGATACCAAGACGGGTGAAATCAACTTCATGACGTTCTTGACGATCTTTCATTTCAAACATCTCAACACCAATACCGTCAGTCGTGACTAAATGTGCAATGTTAAAGCCTTTGAAGCCTTCACCAAATACTGCCACACACATTCTGCCAATAGCAGTTTCACGTTCTTCTTGAACCTTAGTGTTACCCATTACCACTCTTAGACCCAGCGCTTTAGTATAAAACTCAACCGCTTTATCCATGTCGCCAACCATCAAACCTACGTGATTCATTTTCATAACTTACCCCTAAAAACTATTGATTGATTCGTCATTTGTTTCGATGGAGTAATCTTACAGTGAACTAATAATAAATAAAAATTATCAAATATTATCAAATTAATAACTAAAATTTATGACAATTGATTGGTCAAAAAAGTAAGTTTTATCAAGTAATGGCTTAGCCAGAGTTAATATGACAGATTCAGCACAGCAAAGAAGCTTGAAAGCAATCAAGTAGAAATCAAATAGCAGGTTTTATAAATGAGTAGGTAAGCGCAGAGCCAAAGCGGACAGTTTATAAGCACCTAACTCATCGCGATCAGCTATATTCACTTGGCCAAATAACTGTATATTGTCTATT
The DNA here is from genome assembly GCF_014163715.1 of Shewanella sp. SR44-4. Lineage (NCBI taxonomy): Bacteria > Pseudomonadati > Pseudomonadota > Gammaproteobacteria > Alteromonadales > Shewanellaceae > Shewanella > Shewanella sp. SR44-4. The sequence continues at coordinate 47,696 of NZ_JACJDU010000011.1, forward strand.
GATTGGTGAGAGACTCACATGCTTTAGGGAGATTAATGGCTCTGTCTTTCTATTTCTAGTTCAATTTCTAGTTCTATTAATAGTGCGGTATGTGCATCATTTGCTGCGTATTTTTTTTGATGATCGTGTAGAGGAAATATTGACCAATTTGATTGTTGTGCGCTCTTTGAGAGCCGTTGATTAAAAAATATCGCAACCGCAACTCTAGCGCCAACGCGTTGTTTAATTCGCGTAAAACGCATCACTTTTGAAGATAGTTCTTCTGTATTGACTAATTTAATTCCAAATTTTCTAAAAAGAATTTTTTTATCTTCTTTCAACCCAAAACCTACCTTCCTAATTGTTGGGTCAGATAATATTTCTGCGATTGCAGTAAAGTTTTCATAAAATTTAGTAGGAAATAAGAATACTTTAGATTTTGTGGCTAGCTGAATTAGATGAGGTCCATCACTGACCTCACCTTTTATAAAACAAGGTTTACTCTCTGTGTCAAACCCTAAACAAGAGTGTGTTCTTAACTCCGCTATTGCACTTATCGAGTCTGCTTTGTTTGTGACAACGATTATATTATCTAGACTAATACCATTATAAATGGGTAAATCACGAATTTGTTCCTTTGTTGGCCTTTCCATTGGATCCTTATTTTCCAGAGAGTCAGTATTCATCCATTGTGCTATTTACAAGGCATAAATCGCTTCTTGGATTTGCCCGATGCCACATCCAAATTATTAGGTAACGGTTTACTTAACCTGCTAACTTTACACGACAAATTGCATGATCTTAGGCCATAAAGAGCGCTAGTCACCGTTAAAAATTATTAACTAAACTGATTCACTTTATTCAACAGCCGCATAAACTCATCTTGCTCGTCATCAGCTAATGCCGCTAAAAAACGTTGATTGACCCACTCAGCTTCATGAATTAAATCTTGTTGAAGCGCTTTACCGTTGTCGGTTAAAAATATTTGGAATGCGCGGCGGTTATCCGCTTCTTGATGACGGGTGATAAATCCCTGGACTTGCAGATGGTCCAGCAGACGAGTCATGGTGTAATTAGCCACATCACAACGTTTAGATAACTCAGTTTGGCTTAAACCTTCCTCTTGCCATAAGGTAAATAATACCGGCCAAAGTTTACTGTCTAAGTCGTAGCGCTTTAAGCGCGTATCAATTTCTTGCTGCAAGGCAATATTAAGATGAGAAATCAGGTAACTTAAACTTTCAAAGCGTTTCAAATGATACCTCCTACATCGTCAGTGAGATAAATTGACTGTGTTAAGACAAATACTAATGCCTACACTGCAGTTCAACCACACTTGAACAGATTTTAGATTACCATCTCTATACGTTAAGAAAAGCTCTTTTAGTCAAAAGATAAGTATTCATTGATATAACGATAATAACAGGCTCGATTTAATTGCCCCACCAAGCCTCTGATTAATGGCGCGTATATGCCATCATCTGTGACGATAATATCTGCGATATTAATGGCTGAGAGCTGCGTACCTATGCTGCTGGTAAATATCAACTGACTATCATTTACCTGAACTTCCGTTAATGCGGCTTGATGATAGTCCACCAGCAGGAATGGATAGGCTTCAACGGTGACTTTGACTTTTTCGACCGGGGTGATTAATAAATACTCATTGTCGATACAGTGCAAAATACTACTGAACAAAGCCGCAAACTTTGCAGGCAACGGACTATTGAGGTAAAGCCAATCGCCATTAGCTTGAATATGAAACAGCGCTTCATCACTGCAAAGTGCCACACCTTGAGGGTGAGTATACGAACCTAATGCTGCTGTTTCATCTGTCATTATGCTTACCTATCCGAGTAATTTAAGTAACGCTTCAATAGGGTGTTGCGGTTTAAAACCAGCAAAGCGTTTAACTTGGCTACGACATGAATAACCAGATACTAATACTTGGCTATGCTCAGCAATTTTCTCAATGCTTGGTTGCCAAGACATTTCAAATAACTGCTCTGAGCGTTCAAGGTTTTCCAGTTCATGGCCATAGGTGCCCGCCATACCACAACAACCTAAATTAACGCTGCTTAGTTTGGCACCAAAGTGGCTAAATATCGCTTTCCATTCATTAGCCGTATTAGGTTTGGCTGTCGATTCAGTACAATGACTAAACCAGGTGAATTGCGGTGCATCTGTTGCTAAAGCAGATGCTTCACTTCGGTTTGCTACTACATCGGTTAACCACTCATTGGCCAATAGCACCTCAAATGGCCCACGACGCTGACCTAAGACCTCTTTGTATTCGTCGCGATAACATAACACTAATGCAGGATCTAACCCCACCATCGGCATGCCAAGGGCATGTACGCGGTTTAAGAAATCGGCACTGTTTTGCGCTGTTTTAGCAAATTTGTCTAAAAAGCCTTTAATATGAGTCGGTTTGCCATTGGGCTTGAATGGCAGTAATACGGGTTTAAAGCCTAACTTTTCGATTAATTGAATAAACCGATAAACCAAACCTGCATCGTAAAAACTGTTAAATGGATCTTGCACTACTAATACATGTTTACTGCGCTGCGCTTGTGGGATCGCGCATAGCGCATCTAAGTCATAACCACGGCTAGCATGACCATCTAAACGCTGTTTTAGCGTAGGTACAGATAATTTAGGCGCATCGACATAACCAATGGCTTTTTTAATCACCCACTTGCTCAGCGGATTTTGCGAGGCCAAATTAGTCAATTTAGGCATCGCGGCCATCAGTGGTAAAGAATCTTCGATACCTGCAACTAAATAATCTTTGGCTGGACGTAAATAGCGTTTGTAGTAAATATTAAAGAACTGGGCTCTAAACTTAGGCACATCAACTTTAACCGGGCATTGGCCCGAACAGGCTTTACAGGCTAAACAACCTTTAAGCGACTCCATAACTTCGTGCGAGTAATCATAGTCGCGCTGGTTATTGAGGGTATTTTGAGTACGCTGCATCCACCCTAGTGGTTTAGATTTTGCTAACGCGTCAACATCAACACCTTCTGCTTCAAGTAATCGCAACCATTCGCGCATTAATCCAGCACGGCCTTTAGGTGATTGTACTCTATCGCCAGTGACTTTAAATGACGGACACATAGGTGAATAACTACTGTAATTAAAACATAAGCCATTACCGTTACAGTTCATCACATCTGGAAAAGCATCACGTACTTGAACGGGGATTTGTCGGTCGAAACTGCCACGTTTTGCGCTGTCGACATTAAACATTAATGGGCCAGATTTAGGAGGCGCCACTAATTTACCCGGATTTAAGCGATTATCAGGATCAAACAAGCCTTTGATTTGCTCAAGCACAGCATAAAGCTCATCACCAAATACCGCAGGGCCATATTCACCACGGACACCTTTACCGTGTTCGCCCCACATTAAACCGCCATACTTAAGCGTTAAGGCGGCAACTTGATCAGATATCACTTTCAGCAATTGCTCGTCGGCAACATCACACATATCTAATGCTGGTCGCACGTGCAGTACACCTGCATCCACATGACCAAACATACCGTATTGTAAATTATGGCTATCGAGCAGTGCACGAAACTCCATAATATAGTCGGCTAAGTTTTCAGGTGGTACGGCGGTATCTTCGGCAAACGCTAATGGTTTACGACTGCCTTTTGTTGCGCCCAATAAGCCAACGGCCTTTTTACGCATGGCATAGATACTGTCAATATCCGTTCTGTCGGTAATAACTTGAAAACCCACTAAACCAAATTGTTGTTGGCTGAGCTGCCCACTGAGCATCTCTTCTAGCAAAGCGACTTTCTGTTTCACACCATCATCTTCGCCAGCAAACTCGACCATATTAAGCCCTTCAATGGTCTTATTAGGTACCGCTTTAATTTGCTCGGCAACTGAATGCCAAATAATGTCTTCGCGGGCAAGGTTAAGTACTTTTGAGTCAACCGTTTCGACTACCGTTGCTTTAGCTTGTACCAATGATGGGGCATGACGCAACGCAGATTCAAATGAATCATATTTGATGTTGACCATCATGCGGGTTTTCGGCAATGGGGTCAGGTTTAGCTTGGTTTCGGTGATCACCGCAAGCGTACCTTCTGAGCCCGTTAAAATACGCGATAAATCAAACTGGCTTAAATCATCGTTCCACACATGCTTTAAATCATAGCCCGTTAGAAAACGATTCAATTTTGGAAAACGTTCAATGATGGTGTCACGCTTTACGCGACAAACTTCTGCGACTTGACTGGCAATGCGATTTCCTAGTTGGTTGTCACCAAAAGGTTGCTCAGCCAGTTTATCTTGGTCGATTGGTGTGGTGGTTAATACGCTGCCATCAATCAGTACACTGGTTATGCCTAACACGTGATCGGAGGTTTTACCGTAAACTAATGAACCTGCACCTGATGCATCGGTATTGACCATGCCACCAACAGTTGCACGGTTTGACGTTGATAAGTCGGGACTGAAAAAGAATCCATGTGGACGTAAGGCGTCATTTAACGCATCTTTCACTACACCGGCTTGTACCCTCGCCCAACCTTCCTCGGCATTAATTTCTAGCACTTGGTTTAAGTGGCGTGACACATCTAAAATTAATCCGTGGGTAAGCGATTGGCCATTTGTTCCCGTTCCGCCGCCACGCGCACTAAAGGTCACTTGTTTATATTGTGGTTGTGCCGCTAACGATAACACCAGCTCGACATCTTGTTGATGTAGAGGATATATCACCGCTTGGGGCAAAAATTGATACACCGAATTATCGGTTGCCTGAATAAGCCGCGCACTGTAACGCTTGTCTATTTCACCTTCAAACTCGCTTTGTTCAAGCGCGTCAAGATACTCAAGATAGATAGGTTCTAATGTTTGTTTATGTGATAGCAAAGGTAACATAGAGGACTTATTATTTATTGGCATATTGTAACCATTATAAACAAAAAAAAGCCGCTAAAAAGCGGCTTTTATTACAACTTGATAAAAATACAGGTTGGAGAATAAATAAACCTGTAATTTTTACTCTTATTTAGCCATGTGCTTCGGCTAAATATAACCAAGTGTCAATGACCGTATCAGGATTAAGTGATACAGAATCAATACCTTGTTCAACTAACCATGCAGCAAAGTCGGAATGATCTGATGGGCCTTGGCCACAAATCCCCACATAAGCACCTTTTGCTTTAGCCGCTTTAATGGCCATTGAAAGCAATGCTTTTACTGCATCATTACGCTCGTCAAACAAGTGACTGATGATTCCTGAGTCACGATCAAGCCCTAATGTTAACTGAGTTAAGTCATTTGAGCCGATAGAGAAACCATCAAAATGCTCAAGGAACTGGTCAGCTAGCAAGGCATTTGAAGGTAGTTCACACATCATGATAACGCGTAAGCCATCTTTACCGCGCTCTAAGCCTTGCTCTTTCAGTAACTCAATGACTTGAGATGCTTCATTGACGGTACGAACAAATGGAATCATCACTTCAACGTTGGTTAAGCCCATTTGGTTACGAACACGTTTAATCGCTTCACATTCAAGCGCGAAACAATCGCGGAATGATTCAGAAATATAACGGCTAGCACCACGGAAGCCCAACATTGGGTTTTCTTCATCTGGCTCGTAACGGTCACCACCCACTAAGTTTGCGTACTCGTTCGACTTAAAGTCAGACATACGTACGATAACTTTCTTCGGATAGAAAGCCGATGCAATAGTGGCAATACCTTCAACTAAACGCGCAACATAAAACTCTACAGGGGAGTCATAGCCGGCGATCATTTCGTTGATTTCATTTTGCAGTTCAGCAGTCTGACCGTTGAAATCTAGCAAAGCTTTAGGGTGAATACCAATCATGCGGTTAATGATGAACTCTAAACGCGCTAAACCGACACCTTCGTTAGGCAAACGTGCAAAATCAAATGCACGATCTGGGTTACCCACGTTCATCATAATTTTCATTGGCAAAGGAGGTAATGTATCAACACGGTTAGTGATGATTTCAAAATCTTGCTTACCTGAATAAATTAAACCGGTGTCGCCTTCTGCACAAGATACTGTGACGATGTCGCCCGTTTTGATACGGTCGGTAACATCACCACAACCTACTACAGCGGGTACACCTAATTCACGTGCAATGATTGCTGCATGGCAAGTACGACCACCACGGTTGGTCACAATCGCACTAGCACGTTTCATGATAGGTTCCCAATCTGGGTCTGTCATGTCGGTCACTAACACGTCACCTGGTTCAATTTGGTCCATTTGATCAATCGAGGTTAATACCTTCGCGATACCGGTACCAATTTTATGACCAATTGCACGACCTTCACAGATCACGTCACCCTTCGTTTTTAAGTGATAACGTTCAATTAGCTGGACATCTTCACGACTACGAACCGTTTCTGGACGAGCTTGAACAATATACAACTTACCGTCGTTACCGTCTTTTGCCCATTCAATGTCCATCGCTCGGCCATAATGCTTTTCAATAACCATTGCTTGCTTAGCAAGCTCCATGACTTCGTCATCGTTAATCGAGAAAATACGACGCTGTTCAGCAGAAACATCTTCAATTTTAACTTGCTTGCCATGGCCAGCATCATCAGAGTAAACCATCTGAATCAACTTACTGCCGATATTTCGGCGCACAACAGCTTTATGCCCTTGCGCTAAAATCGGTTTGTGCACATAGAATTCGTCTGGGTTAACCGCGCCTTGTACAACCATTTCACCTAAACCAAAAGATGAAGTGATAAAGACAACGTCATTGTTTCCTGACTCAGTGTCCATGGTAAACATCACACCAGAAGCTGCTTTGTCTGAACGTACCATACGTTGTACGCCAGCAGATAAAGCCACACCTTGATGTTCGTAACCTTGATGAACACGATAAGAAATTGCACGGTCGTTAAAGAGTGAGGCATAAACATGCTTAATTGCTAGCATGACCGCATCAAAACCTTTAACGTTTAGGAATGTTTCTTGTTGGCCTGCAAAAGAGGCATCTGGCATGTCTTCAGCGGTAGCTGATGAACGCACTGCAAATGACGCTTCTTGAGTTTCGCTTGACAACTGCTCGTAAGCTTCACGAATAGCGTCTTCTAATGCCGGCTGGAATGGGGTTTCAATAACCCACTGTCTGATCTGCGCACCTACTTTTGCCAGTTTATTGACATCATCAACATCCAATGTCGCCAGAATGTCAAAAATCTTCTGGTTAACTCCACTTTGTTCAAGGAACTCATTGAACGCATGCGAGGTCGTTGCAAAACCGCCAGGAACTTGAACCCCTGCATTAGCCAGATTGCTGATCATCTCTCCAAGGGATGCATTTTTACCGCCAACCTTGTTTACATCGCCCATGCCTAATTCTTGATACCAGAGTACGTATTGCTGCACAGTTTTATCTCCGCAAGTTTTTATTTCAGTGGCCACTTCACACGAGGGCAAGAGCATCTTACACTCCCATACAACAAGCGTAAATCTATAATTTTATTTGTAATTTTATTACTACAAGAGGTCAGAATGACACCAAAAGTATTCTATATTTCAGATGGGACCGCGATCACAGCAGAGGTTTTTGGACATGCCGTACTTTCGCAATTTCCTATAGAATTTGAAGCACTTACGATTCCATTCGTTGAAACAATTCAGCGAGCTCAAAAAGTTAAGCAACAAATAAATGATTGTTTTATTACAACAGGCGAAAGGCCGCTTGTGTTCCACTCAATCATTAATCCTGAGATCCGCAATGTGATTTTTTCGAGTGAATGTGTCGATTATGACTTTTTGAACACCTTTGTTGCGCCACTAGAACAACACTTAGGGGTACAAGCTAAGCCTTTATTACACCGAACTCATGGTAAAAGTAACCATGGTTATGAAACCCGTATCGATGCGATTAATTACACCATGGAGAATGATGACGGCCAAACCATGAAACACATGGATAAAGCTGACATTATTTTATTAGGCGTGTCTCGTTGTGGTAAAACGCCATCAAGCTTATATCTGTCAATGCAGTTTGGTATAAAGGCTGCAAACTACCCGTTTACTGAAGATGACATGGATAACCTCAAGTTACCTGAAGCATTGAAACGCAACAAATCAAAGCTCTTTGGCTTAACCATCGATCCTCATCGTTTGCATGAGATACGTCAAAGCCGCATGGAAAATAGCCGCTACTCTTCATTAAGACAATGTCGACTAGAAGTGAAAGAAGTCGAAATGCTGTATAAAAAAGAACGTATTCCCTTTGTAAATACCACCAACCATTCGGTTGAAGAAATTGCCACCAAAATTCTTGATATCACCGGTTTAGAACGTCATATGTTCTAATTTATAAACAATCATTTTTTGCATGAAATAGAATGAAAAACCACCAAAAGACGAACTTAACCCAGGTTGATTCGTCTTTGCCTTTTACGGCAATCTGTTTTTTAACCGTTAGAATCCGAGGCTAAGCCTCGCATCTTGAACTTCTTTGGGTATATAATCCCGTTCAATATGATGCAGATGCATCTCACGATTTCTCGGTAATATGCATGACAATTAAAACAGATGAACTCAGAACAACCTTATTAAGCAAAGTTATTTCTCCTGCTCAGTTGGCTTCAGAATATCCATTAACGCAAAATGCTGCAGACTACTTGGTTGCGCAACGTCGTGAAGTAGAAGCAATTATTGCCGGAGAAGATCAGCGCTTACTGGTCATCATTGGCCCTTGCTCAATCCATGACACTAAAGCAGCACTCGAATATGCAGAGCGTTTGTCGGCCTTACATCACGAACTAAAAGATGACTTGTGCATTTTAATGCGGGTGTACTTTGAAAAACCTCGTACCATTGTTGGTTGGAAAGGCTTAATTTCAGATCCAGATTTGGACGGCAGCTTTAGCCCGAATAAAGGCTTGCGTATGGCACGTCAGTTATTACAACAAATCACTGAACTCAAGTTACCTATCGCCACTGAGTTTTTAGACATGGTGAACGGCCAGTACATCGCAGACCTTATTACCTGGGGTGCTATTGGTGCACGTACTACTGAAAGCCAAATTCACCGCGAAATGGCTTCTGCATTGTCTTGCCCTGTTGGCTTTAAAAATGGTACTGACGGTAACATCAATATCGCTGTTGATGCAGTACGTGCCGCACAGGCGCCGCATATTTTTTACTCTCCAGATAAAGACGGCGCTATGGCGGTTTACCGTACCCACGGCAACCCATTTGGACATATTATTTTGCGTGGTGGTAAAACCCCAAATTATTCAGCTGAAGATATTGAAGTTGCACGCGCACAGCTTGAACAAGTGGGCGTAACTCAACGTATGGTGGTTGATTTTAGCCATGGTAACAGTGAGAAACAGCATAAAAATCAGTTAAATGTTGCCGATAGCATTATGGCGCAGCTGCGCAGTGGTAGTACCGCAATTGCTGGTATTATGGCAGAAAGCTTTATGATTGAAGGCAACCAGAAAGTGGTTAAAGACGAACCATTAGTCTATGGCCAAAGTATTACCGATGCGTGTTTGCATTGGGCTGATTCTGAAAAACTTTTACGTGATTTAGCTCAAGCTTCGAAAGAACGCAAAGCCTTACTAGCACAGTAATCGCCCTACTACCGGTTAATGGGCTAGCACACCAAAGCTAACTCAATCCTGTTTATATATCGGCTGATATCGACACTGTATAATATTGTTTAACAATGCCAGTCCCCAGGACTGGCATTGTTGTTTATACATCTCTATCAATAACGTTAATCCTCTTCGAGTAAAGATGCTTTTGACAACACAGAAAATTGTTCACTAATGACCATAAAGCTATCGACCAATTTAGGGTCAAAGTGTTTGCCTTTTCCTTCAAGAATCAACGCCATCGCTTCTTCATGACTAAAAGGCCTTTTGTAACATCGTGGTGAGGTTAATGCATCGTACACATCGACTAAGGCTACAATTCTGGCTGACAACGGGATAGATTCGCCTGCTAACCCATTAGGATAACCACTGCCATCCCACTTTTCATGGTGAGCGCCGGCAATGTCACGTCCCATTCGTATAAATGTGCACTGAGGGGCATACGCTAATAAACTGTTAAGCACTTTTTCTCCAATCACTGGATGAGCCTTAATCTGCTCAAATTCTTCTACCGATAAGCGCCCTGGTTTTAACAAAATATGATCGGCGATACCCACTTTGCCAATATCATGCAAAATGGCTGAGAGGCTAATTTCTTGAATAAAAGCGTCAGTTAACTCTTCTGGAACATGTTCATCGGTTAATCTTTGTTTTGCCAGCATATTGGCATACTGCTGCATTCTAATCAGATGCGCACCGGTTTCATTATCACGATACTCTGCCAATTTAGCTAAGCCCATAACCGTTGCCGTACGAGAGGCTAAAGTGGACTCTAATGAGTGAGTTAACTTACCCAATAAATAAGAGGTCGACTGAGTCACTATTGCATTAGTGACGAGAAAGTTAATCACCACTACGTACCAAATTAAGGTTGAAAACCCGTTTATATCAGGCCATACAACAAGCTCATAATGATAAGCGATACCGATTAATAATAACGATATACCATTAGCCACCTGGGCCCATACCGCCATTTTTTCGCCAAGAAGAATACTGCTCAAAGGAGGGAAAACGAATAACCAGAAAAAACCTGCCCCAGAAGGGCCAATAGCGAGTAAAAAACCGATGCCGATACCAAATGCAAGATAACACCCAATAGTAAATTTTTGTGTATCGCTAATTCGTGGATAAAACAAAATGAATAATAATACCCCGTAAGCCACAGTATCAAATAGTGCCATGCCCCAAAGGTTTTGAACAATACACAGATATACGCTGGTGATGTAAATCGGGATACATAACAAAGCCAACACACTAAACAGTCGCGTGAAAATGATCCGACGCCATATTGGTAAACCATCATCAAAACCATGTTGAATAAGCGGTGCTGTTAACCGAGATGACATATTAATTCCTTTTAAAACGATGTAAATCTAACACCATTACATTCCATTAATCGCGCAAACAGACTTATTTAGATGACCGAGTCGTATAAATGTCAGATCGATTTAAATAACAACATGAGCCAGTCATACGCCAACCTAAGTATTGTTGCTAGACAAGCATTAAGCAAAACTAGGATTAAAATTAATCCATAAAACCAATATTCAACTCATATTCGATTATGATTGTCATTAATTTGGGTGCTTACCATTGCCAATAATCCATAATATTAGCGAAAATATTGACGTTTCATGACGTTCCATGACGGTGTGATGCGACAATTAACACGCTATAACAAAAAGTAACGTTAGCCACAAAGCCAACGCTACTCCATCACTCCCCACCTATAATAAGGATGTTGTTATGCAAAGTTCGTCTCGTAGTGCTGCTATTTTCGGAATATTAATTGCACTGGGCTTAGGCGCATTAGGCGTATTACTCAAACAAGCCATTGTTGAGTACAAGTTACTCGACCGCAGCGTCACGGTAAAAGGCCTGGCAGAAAATGAATATCCTGCCGACATCGTCATTTGGCCGATACAATTCACCGCAGCCAATAATAATCTCGATGAACTCTACAAACAGCTTGAAACACAAAACAACCAAGTGGTTAACTTTTTAGCCGAACAAAATATCGATCCCAAACAGATCACTCTCGCCGCGCCCACTATTACCGATAAATTGGCGCAACAGTATGGTGGAAATCAACCAGTAGAATTGCGCTATACGGCGTCGCAAACCATTACGGTATATTCTAATGACATAGATAAAGTTCGCGGGGCTATGCCTCAATTAACTGAGCTAGGTAAAATGGGAATTGTTTTCTCACAAAATAACTATGATGCCCAAGTCGAATATATTTTCAGCCGCTTAAATGACGTTAAACCGAAAATGATCGAAGAGTCGACCACTAATGCACGTTCAGTTGCTGAAAAATTTGCTACCGATTCACAAAGCCGATTAGGTAAGATAAAAAAAGCGACTCAAGGACAATTCAGCATTAACAATAGAGATAAAAACACGCCATATATTAAACAGGTACGGGTCGTATCTACCATCGAATATTATTTAGCGGATTAACACCATGAAACAATCAATCATTAGAGCCGTTTTCGGCTGTATGAGTTTAATCAGCGTATCACTAATGGCACAGACGCCAATCGTTGCTCCGATTGCGCTTAACAATACCGCCGTAAATAGCGATAACAATACTAAGAGCAATCAAGTTATTTTTATTGTCAGACATGCAGAAAAATTTGCTGGAAAAGACCCTAGTTTATCTGCACAAGGACAATTACGAGCCCTGCGTTTAGCTAAAGTACTGTCCAGTACGCATTTAGATAAAGTGTACACAACGGATTATAATCGCACCCGTGAAACGGCCACCGCCGTAACGCAAGATCAGCAAGTGGATTTAAGTGTTTATGACCCACGTGATATGGCGGCATTTACCCAACATCTATTAACTCAACAGGGTAATATTTTAGTGGTCGGACACAGTAATACTTCAACAGATTTAGTTGAAGGTCTCGGGGCAGAAAAACAAATACCCATTGCAGATGCAAGTGAGTTTGATCGCTTATACATAGTGACCCTCAATGCGAACAAGCAAATGGTTTCTACTGTGTTGTTACGCTATTAGCGGGTCATTGAAAGTGAGTAAATGATAGCTGGTAAATGATTGTTAGTGAGTGATGGTTTTTAGCAAAAGACATAGCAGACAAATAGGAGACGGACATGAACCCAATTAAATGTGAGATTTACGATTATATTGAGATCATCTGTTTGTATCGCTATAGGGTCAAACTAACATTAACAGATGGAACCCATCTTCAAGGTCAATTTGATCGAACATTGTATGTCAGTCGCAATCAACAAAAACATGAAGCCATTGCGGGTATTAATCAACAACAGCAAGCGATTGAAGTGATATTAACCGATATCACTTCAATTGATGTTCTCAGCAAAAATGCCTCATTTAGCCATATCTCGTTAATCGAATAGTTTACTCTACCCAACTCATCGGAACATTTACCTTAAAGGCCCGCGAAATTTGGCCCTTGGGTGACTAAACAGGCGCTACAACATCGACAGAGATCCGCGCAATACAGTATAATACGCGGCTTTTTTCGCTGAATTCTTTGTTGATCTGCATAACATTAGGTAGTTGTATGTCCCTTGCTCAAAACCCTGCTCAAACTCAAAACCATTTCCCTGATGACATTGCTGCACGTATTGCTCAATCAGAAGCGCGCGTTATAAAGGCTATTTTCCCGTCTAATACCAATCACCATAACACCTTATTTGGTGGTGATGCTTTAGCATGGATGGATGAAACAGCCTTTATCGCCGCCACCCGTTTTTGTCGTAAATCATTAGTGACCGTCAGTTCTGACCGTATCGATTTTAAAAAAGCGATACCCGCAGGCAGCTTAGCAGAGCTGATTGCTAATGTGATTCATGTTGGTAATACATCACTCAAAGTTGAAGTGAACATTTATGTCGAAGATATGTACAACGATCATCGAGAACATGCAATACGCGGAGTATTTACTTTTGTTGCGGTAGATGAAAACAGAAACCCAACCCAAGTGTGGCCACACAATTAATACATCCTTGCTAATGTAGTCAGATAGATGGCTGCATTAGCACTTTATTTACTCGACTAAAGTCTATAATTTTACGGTTTTTATTCAAATCAATCACAATGTGACATAAAGCAATAGAATACTCGATTACTTTTCTGTTACATTGAGTTTATCTTCACGTGCAACATAGAATAAAAAACGCCATGAAGCTCGAAAATTTAAACATCATCATTGCAGATGATCATCCATTATTCCGTAATGCCTTAAGGCTAGCGCTGAGTAATGCGTTTGAACAAACTCAATGGTTTGAGGCCGATAGTGCCGAAGCGTTACAAAGGGTTCTTGATCAAAAAGAGACCCCATTTGACTTAATCCTGCTGGACCTACAAATGCCTGGATCGCACGGTTACTCAACCCTGATCCACCTTAGAACTCATTATCCAGATATCCCCGTAGTGGTGATATCTGCCCATGAAGACATCAATACCATCAGCCGAGCGATACATTATGGCAGTAGCGGATTCATTCCTAAATCTGCGTCAATGGAAGCGTTGGCAGAAGCATTAAATGCGGTGTTATACGGTGATATTTGGTTGCCAAAAGGTACTCAAATCGTGCCAGTTTCTGATGACCCAACCGATAAAATGGCCAGCCGATTATCAGACTTAACCCCGCAACAATATCGCGTGTTACAGATGTTTGCAGAAGGGTTACTCAACAAACAAATTGCTTATGATTTTGGGGTATCAGAAGCAACCATCAAAGCGCATGCCACGGCGATATTCCGTAAACTGGGTGTTCGCAATCGCACTCAAGCGGTGATAGCATTGCAGCACTTAGAAATGGACAGAATTGATATCTCGTAATGCCTCAATCATTATCGCTACAACAGCTGCCTTTTTCACAAGCGTGTGAAAATAATAAACAGCCTATCTTAACCCTATTGGCAGAGTGGTTTGCCAATAGGCAACATATACTCGAAATAGGCAGTGGTACAGGCCAACACAGCGTCTATTTCGCTGAACACCTTCCTCATGTCCGCTGGCAACCAAGTGACCAACAACATTATTTACCTACCCTACAAGCTCGACTCAATTTGCAAACACAACCCAACTTACAACAGGCAATCGGGCTTGATGTCACTCAACCATGGCCCCTGCTTGTATCTGATATAGATGCCATATTCAGTGCTAACACCTTGCACATTATGAGTAAGCCAATGGTTGAAGCGTTCTTTGCTGGCGTTGGTAGTGTATTGCTTAATTCAGGCTCATTAGCAGTTTATGGTCCCTTTAATTATCAAGGCCAATTTACCAGTGACAGTAATCAACAATTCAATTTATGGCTGCAACACAACAACCCTGATAGTGGTATCCGTGATATTGAATGGATCTGCCAGTTAGCACAACAACAAGGGCTAATACTTCAAAAAGACATCGCCATGCCAGCCAATAACCGTCTGCTACATTTTAGTAAATAACCTAAACTCTACATTAGAGATGGGTTAAATCGATACAGTGTGATGATTTCAAATCTGTAATATCAAAACGCGTTATTTTGCTCACAAGGCGAATTGAACTCGTAATAGCCTATCGATGGCAAGTGATGCAATGCTTGGTACTGAATCAATAGCGGTTTGATGTTTACTTATTGACTAAAGTTGACCGTTAACACCCGTAAATCATCCAAACGATTAGTGACTTACTTGCCAAAAACCTTGTAAGCTATCGACTAGAGTCAAAATACACAAGGACACACGCTATGGGTTCGGTTACCACTAAAAGACATCCCAATGGTCTTGATTATGTTGCTGTTGACACTGCACTTTGCCAAGCACGTATTTTTATGCAAGGTGCACAAATAGATCAATTTATACCTGTAGGCAAAGCACCACTATTATGGGTTTCAAGTGCAGATGATTACCAACCTGGTAATGGTATCAGAGGAGGAATCCCCATTTGTTGGCCTTGGTTTGGTATGAGCGACACTCCAGGGTTTCCGCAGCATGGTTTTGCACGAAACAAAACCTGGTCGCTTGAATCAGTCAAAATGCGTAACCAATTAGTAGATTTAGTTTTCACCCTGCCCGCCAGTGAAATGGATAAACAATATTGGCCCCATAATACCCAAGTAAAGGTGCTATTCACCTTAGGCGAAACCTTATCAGTCAGCTTGGTGAATACTAATAATGGAAATGATAACGTGAAGCTTACCCAAGCATTGCATAGCTACTTTCCTATTGAAGATATTCATCAATTGCAAGCGAGTGGCTTTAGCGGGTCACAATACATTGAATTTGGTGAAGGGCCGTTTAAACAAGTCGATGATGTCGTTAAATTTGAACGAGAAACCGACAGGGTTTATACCCTATTAGGTGATACTCAGGAGTTACATACACAAAATGGCACCATTGTAGTCAGTCGCGAAAACAGTCAATCAGCGGTTCTTTGGAACCCTTGGATAGACAAGTCGATGCGCCTTTCACGCTTTAATGCAGACGATTACTTAACCATGGTGTGCTTAGAAGCCGCTAACGTGTTGGAAGACTGCGTGGTGTTAGCACCTGGACAAAGTCATACATTAACCACTCATATTGGCTGGAAATAACACACCTAATTGAGTGAGATAAACAGCCATTCAGAGAACGTCATAGCTTTATAATAGAAAAGGCAACCTAGGTTGCCTTTGTTACTTTCAAATATCCATTTACGATTTCAATATTCTGCCCAATACCATCATAAGCAATTCAACAAGCAACCTCTGATAACCGATAACTGTTTAAGTTAATATTAACTAATGCTTCTATTTTTAGATTTTTTAAACAAGCCAAACCAAAAGGCTGTTTCAAGCAATCCACCTGCCACAAAAAAAGTCACCGCTCCCGTTTGGCTACCGGCTAGATAACACGTTAGTGCAAGCACAATTAAAGTGACTAACAACAATAATCTGTAGGTACCTGTCATATTAATTTCTCTCAATCCTATACATGCACTGTTCAACAATAGTAACAAAACCTATTGATTACATTACCGCTTTATTAAACCACGAGTCAACTAAACTCTCGCCAATAAAAAAGGCAGCCGAAGCTGCCTTTGTTGCAATCTAACCTTAGCTCGGAATAATAAATGGGTACCCCATCTATTAACCTAAATTGAGTTTAATTAGTTTGCAGTAACTTCACAACCTAGTGGGCTGTTTGAGTTTTCATAAACAATGTCACCTATTGGCGCATAGTCAGCGGCAGCAATAGTGCCTTTGTCTTTGAAGAAAGTGTATAACACTTCAGCATCAACATAACCTGTTTGGATTGGGTCTAATGTTGGATAACCGTCACCGCCAGCAGCATTAAAGCTTGGTACAGTGAAGCTATATGAATCAGTGGCACTGTAATCTTTACCATTAATTTCACTGATAGCGACTGTTTGCGCAGTACAATCAACCGTCATTTTCACACCAGTGATTTGGGCATAAGCACCAGAACCACGTTGGAAAGATGCTACAGTATTAAGATACTCAGTCACTTCTGCACCTGTCATAGTGCTCAACGTTACCATGTTGCCAAAAGGCTGCACAGTTAACACGTCACGATAAGAAATATCACCAGCTTGAATAGAGGCTCGTACGCCACCAGAGTTCATCACGCCGATATCTGCACCCACTTTAGTACGCTGTGCTTCAGCAACTAAACGACCTAAGTTAGTTTGCATATTACGTACATTTGCACGCTCACCGTCTAATAATGCATCTGTAGTAGCAATAATCTCATCAAGTTGGCCTTGACCACGTTCTTGGTAATAAGAAAGTAGTGCTTTTAAATCTGCATCGGCTGTGATTTCATCAGCAACTAAAACTTTAGTTTTGTTACCTTCAGCATCTTCAACCGTTTTCTTCAAATTAACCGGAATTAACTTGTAGCTTGCAAGATGAAGCTCACCGTTGAAATATTCAAAATCAGCACGGCCAACATACTTACCCCATTCATGAGCTTGCATAATGTAAGTGCCATTTTGCATGTCAGGAGTACAAGCGTCACCAGGAGCAAACTCTGCATAGTCGTTAGTATCTGGTTCCATACATACAGGGTTTTGTGAGTGACCACCAATAATGGCACTTAAATCACCTGCAGCTAGTGCGCGAGCTAATGTTACATCGCCAGGAGCATTACTACCATTTTGCGCATCAGCATAGTGACCCATATGAGTCGTTGCGAAAATTAAATCAGCGGTATCTGCAGCTTTAATTTCTGCAATCACTTTAGCTGCTTCAGTTGTTGGGTCAGTAAAGGTTAAATCTTTAATAAATTCTGGGTTACCGATTTTAGCCGTGTCTTCGGTGGTTAAACCGATAACAGCAACACGAACACCGTTAACGTCAAACACTTTATAAGCATCAAAATAACGAGTACCGTCTGCTTTATAAATGTTTGCCGCAAGCATTGGGAAGTTTGCTACTGAACGTTGAGAATCTAATACTGCTAATGGGTTATCAAATTCATGATTACCGACAGCCATTGCATCATAGGCAATTTCGTTCATACCGATAAAATCTGGTAATGCATCTTGTAAATCTGATTCTGGAACACCTGTGTTGATGTCACCGCCAGATAGCAATAACGTTTCGCCACCGTTTGAACTGACTTCAGCACGAATTTGGTCGATCAACGTCTTACGCGCTGCCATACCATATTCGCCATCACTGTTAGACCAAAAACGGCCATGGTTATCATTGGTGTGTAATACTGTGAATATTTTACAATCTGCACCTGCTTCGGCACATGTTGTTGGTGCTACGACTGCTGTATTGTCGTCGTCACTGCCACAACCGGTTAACGCTGCTAGTACAGCCGTTGCGACTAATCCTTTGATTAACATATTTGTCATGATTTACCCCGATGTTATAATTTATATTTTTAAATCCGTGAATTATCCTATTCACGGCCAGAATGATAACAAAGATTGGCGGATTTTGATGTCACTTTTATGACAGAATGTGATTTTAAATACACTATTTAACAGCAGCTTACCCTTTAACAATTCCCTGAGAAAAACAATAACCATGTTAATGGGCTTGTTAATGCAAAGTAAAAAAATGGCTTAAGCATTTTTACTGCTAAGCCATTTAAATAGATTGGTTTTTTAAATACTACGTAACATCATCGATTATCCCAAAACAAGAACAATACTTATTTGCATTATTTCAAAACTTGTTGTAACCATTGACCAATATCAACAAGTTGATTAGGTAATACGCTATGAGCCATAGGGTAGGTTTTCCAAACACTCTGATAACCTGCTGCGATCAGAGCATCATGTGCCATTTTTCCGGCAAACATAGGGACTACATCATCTTGCTCACCATGATTTTGGAAGATGGGAGTATGAATATTGGCATCAGCAAGTTGCTCTGGCAATGCTTCTCCACCAGGTAAATAACAAGATAATGCCATAATACCTGCCAGTTTTTGTTCAAAACGCAGACCGGTAAACAAACTCATTACTCCGCCTTGACTAAAACCCGCTAAGACTATTTTATCTGCTGGTATACCGCTGCTGATTTGATCGACGATTAGCTGACGTATTGCTTGCTCAGACGCCATAACACCTTGGATATCTGCACGGTCATGCAAATCCATGCTTTTGATGTCGTACCATGAACGCATCACAAACCCGCCATTAATCGTCACAGCTTGCTCTGGTGCATGAGGGAAAATAAAACGAATACTATGCTGACTATTTAAGCCTAATACTGGTACTACTGGTGCAAAACCAGCACCAGAATCGCCTAAACCATGTAACCAAATGACACAAGATGTTGCAGGTGATTGCGGTTCAATCACGATTTTATCTAACTGAGCAGTCATATTTATTAATCCTATCAATACAGTCACAATATTGGTGGCTATCTTACGTTAATTGATTTTTAACATCGAACGATTCACGTTTAAACATCATAAATAATCTAGTGTATTCAGATAGATTTATGACTAATGGCTATTGTGCGTGGATCCCGGTGTGATCAAGTAACGCCTCTAATTGCGCTGGATTATCGAGTTTGAGACTCCACCGCACCGTCCCCGCATCGGCAACAATCACTAAACCTTGATGAAAACAGCTAATATCATCTACTGACGCAGCAAGCACCAGTTGACTATCATGAAACCGGCATTGAATCTCATGCACAGTGACAATAATTTTACCCAAAGAAAAATCAATAACCATAATAACTCACTGTAAAAACAAAAATCCCAAGTATTCACTTGGGATTTATACAAGAATTAAGTTGCTGTTAAATTAAGAATTAACAGCAAATCAATCTCATTAGTGGTGATGACCACCGGCACCATGGGCGTGGCCATGAGCAATTTCTTCATCTGACGCATCACGAGCACCGACAATTTCGATGTCGAATGTTAATTCACGGCCAGAAAGTGGATGATTAACATCAACCGTTGCCATGAATTTACCCACTTTAATGATGGTAACTTGACGTTGACCTTGTTCAGTGTTCACCACTGCAGCCATGCCAGGTTTCCATACTTTTGCGCCGACAAGATGTTTAACTGATACACGCTGCTCTGAATCTTCTTGGCGTTCACCATAAGTGTCAGCGGCTGGCGGAGTAATAGTAAACTTTTCGCCAATTTCTTTACCATTAATAGCAGCTTCGATACCAGGCATCATGTTGTCATGCCCATGCAGATATGCAATCGGCTCACGACCTTCATTTGATTCAAGCACATCGCCTTTTTCATCACGTAGCGTGTAATTAAACTGCACTACCATATCGTCTTTAATGATCATTATCGTTCCTTAACTCTAAAATTTGCCGAAGCTTAGCAAAAGCGTGCTAATGCATCCACAAAAAAGTAGCCTTTTAGGTGGCCATTATAATTTGATGCCTAATGCATTAAATGTTTGTTCGTCAGGAAATCCATCCGCAATTAGCCCTTTTTGCTGCTGAAAAGCTTGCAACCCTAGCACTGAATTACGACCTAAAATGCCATCTGGCTTACCGACATCAAACCCAGCATCATTCAGTTTTTGTTGTAATTGCTTTACCGTTTCTCGGCTTAACCTTGGCTGCTTAGGTACCGCACGTGTTAATTCCGCACCACCATTAATTCTGTCGGCTAAATGACCGACTGCTATGGCATAAAATTCAGAGCGGTTCCAACGCATAATCACATTAAAGTTGTCATACCCTAAGAAAGCTGGACCCGTATGCCCTGCTGGTAAATATAAAGCGGCTTGCATATCTGGTGTCGATAACTGCTGACCATTAGATTGTTTAATATCAAGCGCTTGCCATTTTACTAATGGTAACGGGTGTTTACCGCCCAAGTAAGCAAACGGGTAATCAACAGGTAATAATACTTCTCGTCCCCATCGCTCATCTGCTTTCCAACCTAGGTGTTGTAGAAAGTTAGCTGCAGAAGTTAATGCATCCACTTCACTATTCCATAAATCGGCAATACCATCACCGTCACCATCTACTGCATACTTACGATAGTTAGTTGGCATAAATTGGGTGTGCCCCATCGCCCCAGCCCACGATCCAACCATTTTGTTATCTGCGAAATTATATTGCTGCTTTAACTTCAACGCTTGTAATAACTCGCCAGTGAAATAATCGCTACGCCTTGGATCGCATGCTAGCGTTGCCAATGAATCGAGCACTGGCATGCTACCTTTGTAACTACCAAAGTTGGTTTCTAGGCCCCAAAAAGCAACAATATATTGCCCAGGCACACCATACTCTTTTGTTAGCTTAGTTAATAATGACCCATGTTTGGCCATCATTTTTCTGCCTTGTTCAACCCGCCATGGTGTGACGCGTTTGTCGAAGTAATCACCAAAGCTAGTGGTAAATTCTGGCTGCTGATTATCTAATTCAATCACCCTAGGGACAAACTTTAAATTTGCCACCGTTGTATCGATAATCTGCTGTGAAATCCCTGCCGTTTTTGCTTTTTGCTGTAAATTAATCACACAGGTAGCAAAATCGGGATGCTCTTGAACTGGAGTAACATCAACAACAGGATCGGGTGATGCCGACACAGCACAGGCACTCAATAAGGTGCTAGATACAAACATTGAAGCAATAAACACAGAAAAACGTCTTTTATGAGCCATGAACAACACTTATTTTACAAAAAATGAATATTGAATATCGTGACGCATCGGCTTTCAGTAAACAAGACCTGTTAACATTAAACCCTGTTTATTTATGCCAAATTCAAGTGAAAAATAACAACACCGATGACAAGGTGATTAATAATGAAGCCGTCACTCAAAACCACAGACACTCGTCTTAATCGCTGCACTTGATTTGAGTCATACAAACAGCTTGATAAATAAGCGGGTCAATAACGCCAAGACTATCGATTGATTTAAATGACCCAACGAACGACAGCGAATACAGTTACAACATTGACGCATTTAATCGTGTTAGTTTCTAATAAGAGACTAAATGCCCGATTTGCGTCTAGATTCTGGGGCAATTTAGTTTCTAAATGACCACCAAGGATCCTCATAAACAAAATTGTCATTAATTAAGCCTTTTCCTTATTCATTGAGTCCGTATAATGATGTTAATTCTCACTCATTTAAGCGATTTATCATGACAGAACAAACAGCAGCACTAACAGGCTTTATCGAAAGCGTAAAACAACATCAAGTCTTATGGGGCTTACAAGATGAAACAGGTGAAGGTTGGGTTGTATGTGACTCATCAGAATTTGAAGAAACTGATGTTATGCCACTTTGGTCAAGTGAAGCTGCTGCAAAAAGCCATTGCACTGATGAGTGGGCAGACTACAACCCAGTGACTATTACACTGACTGAGTTTTTAGAATACTGGGTAAGTGATTTAAATGATGACGGTGTATTAATAGGTGTTGATTGGGAAGCTGAACAAGAATGCCTAGAAATTGACCCTATCGTATTGGCTAAAGAATTAGTTGATTTTGAAAAAGAATAATCATTAATTGATTTGATCTTACTACCCAAGCTGTTCAGCCATTGAACAGCTTTTTGATATTATTATGCCCATGCCTACACTGATTGATATTCCTTTTGACAAACGCCACACCTGTTGGTTTTGCAACGAACCCAGTAATCATATTTTTGATTACTATAGAATGACTCACACTCCCCACCCCTCTCTAGCCATTCCTGCTTGTAAAGAATGCCATATGTTAGCCAAGAAAAATCTGCTGACCTCTATTTGGGATTGTCGAGATGCGGTTAAAGATAATTTAATGCATATTTATAGCAAAGACTTGGCGATTGGCATTAATTGGACTGAGCAAGAACTCGAAGAATCAGATTTTGATTGTATGATTTTTGGTGGATTTAAAAAAAGTGCCTGGATGATGTATCAAATAGCCCAAAGTCGCATGAATGCACGGGGCTGGCCATTAAGTCTGGACGGGGTTTTACTTGAAGGCGAAATAGCGGGTGACAGTAGTCAATATCATACCGGTTTCGAGTTTGACGATATAATGTTTACCTCTCTAACAAAAGCCATTAGCCACTATAGCAAGACCTTATCTTTAGACAGTGGTTTTTTACAGCAACTGGTTACCTTACTTGGTAAAGCTCAATTTGGCCATGCTGTCAAAATAGCGAGACTCAATATTGGTATCACCCCAGGGCATCAACGTCGTATTCTTGACGAGTTAATCGAAGATATGGATCAATAAAACCACTTAATCATTCAATTGTGGCCTAACTAAGAATACTCCGTAAACGATCTTGAACAACGCTGACTAATAAGTCAGGCTGGAATTTAGAGATAAACTCATTACAGCCGACTTTTTTCACCATCGCTTGGTTAAAGCTACCGCTTAAAGAAGTATTGAGAGTAATAAAGAGTGCCGCCATTCGAGGATCGTTACGCACCTCAAAGGTCAACTTATAACCATCCATTTCGGGCATTTCGGCATCAGTAATCATCATTAGCAATTCATCGGCAACCTGTCTGCCTTCATCAGCCCACGATTGTAATAATCGCAAAGCTTGTAATCCATCTGACGCCTCAATAATCTCTATACCAAGTTGATTGAGAGTGTCCCTTACTTGTTTACGCGCCGTTGACGAATCATCCACAATTAATATCTTACGACCAGGCATGTAAGAAACGAGCGCTTCATCTAACACACCGTCAGATAACTTCACATCGTAATCAATAATCTCAGCTAATACCTTCTCAACATCAATAATAGACACTAATCGTAAGTGTCCTTGGTCTTCAATTTTCGTTATTGCGGTTAAGTAATTATGTCCGCCAGTGGTTTTGGGCGGCGGCATAATATCACTCCAGGTCATGTTAACGATATTCTCGACTTTACCAACTAAAAAAGCCTGCACACTGCGGTTATACTCGGTAATAATCAAGTTACAATCGTCATTCACTGGCATCGGCGAGAAACCAATCGCTTGTCGTAAATTAATCACTGGGATCGACATCCCTCTAATGTTGGCTACTCCATAAACATTATGATTACTGCCGGGTAACTTATTTAAGGGTGGCAACTTAACCACTTCTTTGATTTTAAATACATTAATGGCAAACAACTGGGTTGAGTTAATGCGAAACAACAACAATTCTAAACGGTTTTCGCCAACTAACTTAGTTCTTTGATCTACCGTATCGAGCACTTTTCTCATGAACAGGTTCCACCTAAAAACATACAAGCAACATCAAAGATGCGTCATCATTAACAAGGGTAATTATACTTAAAAAATATCATTAAACAGTGTTGAATCAGGATTTATGCCGCAAAAATAAAAAATATATATAAACAAGATCAAAAAACACCCCTAATACGTAAAATGTTTAATTCGAAACTCGAGTTATTTCATCTCACAAACGTTCTACTAAAGTTAACACCAATAAAAAGACTCCTGAAACCGCGGCATCAATTCACCCTCGGTTTTGCTTTGTTAAGTCTGTCGGCTGTTATCCTAATAGATAAGCCTGTTACTGTTGTAAAACCATTTAACTCAATTAATACTTAAGACGTTCATATGAATAGCCCGTCTTGATAATGCATTTGAGCATAACTTTTCACACATAACACAATATAATTTGGCATGTTTAAACCACAGATCAAGGTGATCATTAACCTGTTTGTGTACGTACAACAGTGTAGATTATTCGTTAAAAGTCATTCAGGGGCCGTTATGATCATCCCATTATTCCCATTACCGATTTGCTTGTTACCTCAAGGATATACCCAGTTACGTATTTTTGAACCTAGATATAAACGCTTAGTATCAGAATCGCTAAAAAGTGGTGTTGGTTTTGGCTTATGTATGTTGGCTGATGATAAAAAAACCATATTACCCATGGGCACATTAACCCAGATTATCGACTTTGAAACGCTTGAAGATGGCTTATTAGGTATTAGTGTGCAAGGGCAAAAAACGTTCATTATTAACAAAATAAGTGTTGATAGTGACGGTTTAAAGCGCGCCGATGTCAGCTTAATTGATTCTTGGCCGTGCGATATCATTGAACGACAAACTGAACAGAGCCACGATCACACTGATGAGCGTAAAAAAGATAAAGCACTTAGCAATACGTTAAAGCAAATTTTACAGCAATACCCACAGCATCTTGCCCACTATTCTGAAGAAAACTTTAATGATATTGCGTGGGTTTGTCAGCGATGGCTTGAAATTATCCCATTGAGTTCCAAAGAAAAATATCAGTGTATCAATAGCCATGATCATCAATTAGCTAAATCATTCTTAGCCGACATAATAAAATAATACAGAACTGTGATCCGAACCCAATAATGCCACGTACAAGATAATGATACTGCAGCTTGTTTGAGCTCAGGATAGCCACAGCATAATGACGTAATCTCTTATGCTCAATGAGTTATTTATTGGATGCGGGTGAAATAATGGAAAATGTTCAATCACAAAGCACACAAAGTCGTTATGATAAGGGGCATCTTGCACAAAGATCCCTAATTAAACTAAGCGGTGCTATGAAATCAAACGAACCCAATCCAATGGCTGATGAGCTTGCGTCATTAATGATGCAGGTGGCTAATGATCGATGCAAAGCATCTTTTGCAAAACTTTTTTCGCATTTTGGCCCCAAAATTAACTCTTTTGGTGTTCAGCGCTTAAGCCAACAGGGCTTAGCCATGGATTTAGTTCAAGAGACAATGACTCGAGTATGGACAAAAGCCCATCTTTACAATGCAGACAAAGCAGCGGTAAGTACTTGGGTATTTACCATCATGCGTAATCAATGTTTTGACATGCTCCGTAAAGTACAACATAACCGTGAAGATTCTTTCGGTGATGATATTTGGCCTTTATTTGAGTCTGATGAAGCTGAAAACAACGACGATGATTTTTTATTATCGGCAACTTTATTGCTGCATGTAGAAGAATTACCTCCTCTACAACGCCAAGTAGTACAAGGTATTTATATGCAAGAGCTTACTCAACAAGAGTTAGCAGACAAACTTAACATTCCAATTGGAACGGTTAAATCACGACTTAGACTTGGCTTGGAAAAATTAAAAAGCTTTATGGAGAAACACTATGATTAATTACCACCCAGACCAGCATTTGCTGTCTCTCCATGCTAAAGGCGAGTTGCCGCTATCGATGTCGATTGCTATCTCCGCTCATGCTGAATTGTGTCCTCATTGCCAGCAACAACTTGACCAGGTGACAATTGCGTTGTCTGAGCAACAGTTTGAGTCGGCCGTAAAAACTCAGTCGGTAGACACTAATAATAATCAATTAGACGCACTACTCGAGCAGCTACTAAATTCAACCTTAGATACTTTAGAGGTTGAACAAGCTAGTACAGTTGATCCGATTGAAGACAATAGCGTTAGTATTAAAGGTCAGCATTATCCGCTGCCTAAGGTATTTCGTAAGCAAATTAATGCTTCTTGGCAGGGTATTGGTAAAGTCAGCCGTTTGAGACTCGATACCGGAGAGCCACAAGCAAGAGCAAGCTTGTTGCATATCGCAGCCAATGGTGAAATTCCTGAACATACACACAAAGGTGCAGAGCTAACATTACTGCTCGCAGGTGAGTTCAGCGACTGTTACAACACCTACAAGCCTGGTGACTTTATGTTGCTTGATAAAGATCACCAACATTCACCAAAAACACTTGAAGGTTGTTTGTGCTATACCATTGTCGATGCCCCGTTATACTTCACTAAAGGGTTCAGCAAACTATTAAACCCAATTGGCGATTTACTTTACTAACCATTACGTTAGTTTCTTAAAATGTTAACTACTAAGGTTTGTGTATCGACAACTTGGCCGCTATTTATCATTAAGTTGTACCAGCAATAAGGGATGATGAGTGATTTTCGTCATCCCTTTTAACACTATCGACATCCGAGCAAGGTGAGAATTGTTGATAATTAGTCACTAATTGCTATTTTTTAATCGAAAACTGCATTAATTTGATTAAAAATTGAAAAAGACTATTGCCATATGCAAACACTCAGTATATTATCCACACAGATTTAGTTTTCTTGTTAATTTTGGTTACCTACCTGTAAGTCTGCTCAACTTCACTTCGTAAATAAACCCAAGACAAGCTTCTGTACATCGTTTTTGATTTCAATTGATTTCTGTTGATATGATAATTTAAATTATATTCACGTCATCTTGTTGTCATAAAACTATGTTTAACTTACAAAGTTAAGTACTAAATATGTATTAATTTTTTTATGGCTATATGTCATGTGACAACATCAATGTTGCAAGCATAAAATAGACCTTAATCAACTATTTACATATCAACACTTGATTAGTGAGTAAAGGATAGGTTAAGTTAAATCTCGAAACATTAATCTTTTGCAACACTAAAAAATGCCAAGGATATTTTATTGAACAATTTTCTCACCTAATGGTGAATATATAAGAAGGAGTGTGACCTATGTCATACAACATGAATGGACACGAAATTTCAGTTAGCTTTCCGGTTAACTCTATCTCGTCAAACAAGAATTCAATTGCTTTTACCGACAGCCTAGGTAAAAACAAAAAAACCTTTTCAAAACGTATTGAAGCATTAAACTTCATGAAATGGTTAATCTCTGCCAATAAGTAATACCCCCTAACGCTTTGCGTTAATCATTTGCTCTGTTATTTAATAAACTCATTTCTCGGTATTCTCCTCTCACTTACCGATGTTTATTAAAACAGAGCAAAATGAATAACTCACTCGCATCATTTTAAGTTATTCTTCAGCGTTACATCCCAGTTAACCCCTCTAAAACATCTAATTTTATATCAACAACTTATAGAAAAAACATCTTGCATTCATCCTGTAATCAAACCGAGTGCGAAAACTTTCGTTGGTATCTTGGCAACATCGTTTTATTTCCCAAGACTCCCCCCTGATGTATATAAAGAATATCGGTTGCACTGACAGTATTACTATTCAAATAATGTTGTAACACTAGAAATCCAACCGGGTCGTACAATAATTCAAATTCAATTCCCGACTGGCATACTGTATTCCACATATCAAAACAACGTCGTGATAGTTTGCCAAAATGATATTTATAACCATCATTAATAATTTTAGGAAAATAAACCTCATCGACTAATTGTGAGAATTGTTGACGTAAATATTCATCCCCTCCCACAGTACTGCAAGTTAACACCTCAATGGTAAAAACTTTCGTTAATGATAAATGAGCCAATTGTTGAGTAAGTTGTTTATTTAAATAAGCCGCAGTGGTCCCCGTACCTGAGGGTAAAAATACCTTTAGCTTATTTTTTTGTTGATCTTGCGCCCATTGAATAATTTCACAGGCAAGTTGTGTTATCCCGGTTTCGGCATACTCACAACGCCCACCTTCAGGAATAAAAAGTAATTGTTTTTTATCTGCGTAGCTTGGATTCGATGAAACAATATATTGCATCGCATCGTCTAAATGCATACTTTGAAGATTTTCAACATCGGTCAAATGACTAACATCAATAATATTGGCGCCATTTTGTATCGCAGCGGCATAATTGCCTTGAGGATGTTGTAATAAAAACTCGCTGATATGGCTTACATAGTAATCAAATTTCCACCCTTGCCGCTTAGCCAATACTGACATGGAATATAATGAGTTGGCTTGGGCCGAACCCGATGCCACTAGCTGGGTAACATGTGAATAATCATGATGCAAAAAATGATAAAATTTACGTGCTTTATTACCACTAAAGTCAGCATGTAATAAATCATCTCTTTTAATGTAGATGCTGCGTCCAGCAAAGTTCATCGTTTGCACTGGGCTTATCGAAAACATGAATTGTCTCAATCAACTGTAATATGAGCATTTTAACTAAAAAATGATAAATCTCATCGATTCATTTGCGTGAATCCTCGCACTGTTCTACTTTTACAATACCACAGCAACACTTAATCCTTAATAATCAACAAATTGAAAACATGGCATGAAAATGGCTTTATATTGAGAATATTGACTATTGATAGGAATGAAAATGTCTCTTTTACGCTTAATCTTTAATATTGCTTGGTTTTTAATGGGTGGTTTTGTTATGGGACTAGCTTGGTGGTTTGTTGGAGTACTGTGCTTTATCAGTATCATTGGCATCCCATTTGGTCGTGCTTGTTTTGTTATTGGCGAACTGGCTTTCTGGCCATTTGGACAAGAGACCGTTAACCGGAAACACATTTCAGGCCAAGAAGATATTGGCACTGGCACGTTAGGTTTGGTGGGTAATGTAATATGGTTTTTATGCTTTGGTATTTGGCTCGCGATTGGTCATCTAGTCCATGCTCTGGCTTGTTTTGTAACGATTATAGGTATTCCGTTCGCGTTACAACATCTTAAGTTGGCCTTATTAAGTTTAACCCCTATTGGTCAAACCGTTATTGCCAAACCGACTTATTAACATTCGTTAATAACCGCTGAATGACCACTATTGTAAAAAGCCGATAGCATAATGCTGTCGGCTTTTTATTTGCCTAATCGTATCTGCACCGTGTACATTGCCATTCTTAAGCACTGAAAGGTTATTAAGTCACTTTAAAGACAATAATGGGATCACATGAACTATTGGTTAATGAAGTCTGAACCAGACGACTTTAGTATTGATAATCTACAGATGAGTAAGCAGCAAACTGTTGCTTGGCAAGGTATTCGTAACTATCAAGCACGTAATTATATTCGCGATCAAATTACACTGGGCGATGTAGTGTTGTTTTACCACTCTAGCTGTAAAGTTCCTGCCATTGTGGGTTTAGCAAAAATTAGCAGTGAAGCTCAAATTGATAGCAGTGCTTTTGATAACCGTTCACCGTATTTTGATGCAAAATCTAACGCTAATGCGCCTCGATGGTGGCAAGTCGATATTCAATTTATGGCCAAATTTTCTAAGCCTGTGAGCTTGAAGCAATTGAAAGCCGATCCCGCGCTGCAAGATATGGTATTAGTGGCTAAAGGTGCCCGCCTGAGTATTCAGCCCGTCACACAGTTGCACTACCAACACATTATGCAACTAACAACCTTAGAATAATAACGTTAGATTGATGACCTTGCATCGGTAACCTTGAATTAAAACAGACCAGCTTGTCAGCCGACCAGTAAACATCTTCTTTAAATCAGCCTCCTAAAGACAGCTCAGACTACGTAAACACTATTAGCTATAAATAGTCTGAGCTCAAATACTAACGGCACAGTGATAAGATCACGCAATGCCCATACTAGTTAATCATTCGCCCTATTCCGCCAAGTACAGAACCTTCACCTTGGTCTTTGCCACCACTTGATGGTGCATGAGCAATAATTCTGTCAGCCATACGAGAAAACGGTAAGCTTTGTAACCACACCGTCCCATGGCCTTTTAAGGTTGCAAGGAACAAACCTTCACCACCAAATACCATCGACTTTAATGAGCCTGCACGCTGTATGTCATAATCAATCCCGGGAGTGAATCCAACTAAACAACCGGTATCGACCCGCAATGTCTCACCGTGTAATTCTTTTTTAATCAGTGTCCCACCAGCATGCACAAACGCCATGCCATCACCTTTAAGGCTTTGTAGAATAAATCCTTCACCACCAAAGAAACCGGTGCCTAATCGCTTATTAAACTTCATGCTTACTTGCGTGCCTAAGGCTGCCGTTAAAAAGCTGTCTTTTTGGCAGATAAGTTCGCCTTGATGTTGAGCTAAGTCTATCGCCAAAATAGTGCCAGGAAATGGCGCAGCAAATGCCACTTTTCGTTTTTGTTGACCTTGATTAGTAAAGTGGGTCATAAAAATACCCTCACCCGAAATGGCGCGTTTACCTGCACCAAGTAGCTTGCCAAAAAAACCGGATTCTGGTTCAGAGCCATCACCCATTCTGGCCTCAAACATAATGTCTTCTTCGAGGTAAGTCATCGCACCTGCTTCAGCAATAACAGACTCATTTGGGTCTAATTCAACTTCAACCAGCTGCATGCTAGAACCTATAATTTCATAATCTACTTCATGACTTTTCATGCTCATTTTCATTCCTTAAAAATTTATTTAATGTTTGCAGTTGCCCAATTCAGTATTAAGGCATTATTCCTTATGGATGATTTAAGGTAACAAAATGATCATCCATTTAACATGACAACATTTCAATAAAATATCCGCGTTCTGTTGCCACTGCATTTGTTTACCAATTGTGTCCATCGTTAACCTAAACCCGCACCGCTCAATCCTGATTGTTGTTGCAATTGATATTGAGCAAATTCTTGCAAAATAAGCTCGGTAAATAACTGCCCAGCTCGCCCAAGCGGACGTTCAAGTGTAGAGACTAATTGCGGTGTAAAACTAAACCGATTACCACCAATAAAATCAACTTCAATAAGTAGTCCTTGATGTAATTCTTCGGCAATTAAAAAATCCGGCATCCAACCAAAACCCAGGCCTTTTAGTAAGGCATTTTTTTTCATGATAAAGCCTGACAAATAAAAGACTTTATCGCCGCCAAATTGCATTTCATCGCGGTCACGTTTACCAGGAGATGAATCTTCGATGGTTAACTCAACATGTTGTTGCAATTCAGGCAAACTAATGTCTTTAAGCTGACTTAAGGGATGTTGTGATGACGCGACAAGCACGCTGGTAATAGCAGGTAGCGGTTTAGGATGATAAGAGGGGCCAGTACGATAATCCTTAACCAGCATTAAGTCGGCCTGGTCGCGCTCAAAACGATGCTGTACCCCGCCTAAAAACTCCATATTAAGCTGCACTTTAGTCGGTATGTTGTGTTCTGACATGCGCTTAAGCGCGGTCATGATCGGTTCCATCGGTAAAGCACCGTCTATCACTAACTCAAGTTTGGGCTCCCAACCCTGACTAAAGCGACTGGCAAGATGTTCAATATTGGCTAAATGCTGTAACAGTCGTTGCCCTTCTGCCAAAATAACCTTCCCTTCGGGTGTTAATTCCGCTCGATAATGATCTCGATTAAATAATGTCACGCCGAGATGTTGCTCTAGTTTTTTAATCTGATAGCTTACTGCCGATTGCGCCTTGTGTAATCGCTCTGAAGCTTTTGCAAAACTTCCTTCTTCAACAAGTACTTGCAGTACATTAAAGGCATCGATATCTATTCGCATAAGATTTCCACTGTCCCGTTATCCATACACAAATGTAAAGTTAACATAACAATCTAAAAAATAGATTGTGTTGAGTTATTTATTATTCTTTTTTTTGTTGATCTTTACCACTAAATTGTAAGTTAGATCACATATTGGTTTGCCCAATGCGATTAGGCCATAACAACAAATAACATAAACGCCACGACACTCGCAGTCGATTCACCATAGGACAATCAGATGCCATTCTATGTTAAACAAGGTCAGATCCCGACCAAACGTCACATTGCCTTCGAAAAAGACAATGGCGAGTTGTACCGTGAAGAATTATTTTCAACCCATGGCTTTTCGAATATCTACTCCAATAAATATCATCACAATATGCCAACCAAAGCGATAGACGTTCAACCTTACTCGTTATCTCATGGTGAACAATGGCAAGACTCATTAATTCAAAATTACAAATTAGACTCGCGCCAAGCCGACTGCCAAGGCAACTTTTTTAGCGCCCGAAATAAAATATTTTTCAATAATGATGTCGCCATGTACACCGCGAAAGTGACTGAAGACACCAATGAATTTTATCGAAATGCCTATGCTGACGAAGTGGTGTTTATTCACGAGGGTGAAGGCCAATTATTGAGTGAATACGGTGTCATTGAAACCAATAAATGGGATTACTTAATTATTCCACGCGGGACCACGTACCAACTTAAATTTAACGATTATCAAAATGTACGCTTGTTTGTTATTGAATCATCCTCAATGGTCGAAGTGCCAAAGCATTTCAGAAACGAATACGGCCAAATGCTTGAATCTGCACCTTACTGTGAACGAGACATTCGTACGCCAACCTTGGCTGATGCCGTGGTTGAAAAAGGTGCGTTTCCGTTAATGTGTAAATTTGGTGATCGCTATCAAAAAATGACACTGCAATGGCATCCATTTGACTTAGTAGGCTGGGATGGTTGCGTTTATCCTTGGGCATTTAACATCAGTGAATATGCACCCAAAGTCGGCAAGATTCATTTACCACCGTCTGAGCATTTAGTGTTTACTGCACACAATTTTGTCATTTGTAACTTTGTGCCACGCCCATACGATTTTCATCCGAAATCGATACCAGCACCTTATTACCACAACAACATCGACAGCGATGAAGTCTTGTATTACGTCGATGGTGACTTTATGAGCCGTACAGGTATTGAAGCGGGCTATATGACGTTACACCAAAAAGGTGTGCCGCATGGGCCTCAACCTGGTCGTACAGAAGCCTCTATCGGCAAAACCGAAACATACGAATATGCGGTGATGGTTGATACCTTCGCCCCACTGAATTTAACCGCTCATGTCAAAAATTGCATGAGTGATGATTACAACCGCTCTTGGTTAGAAAACTAAGACCACATTTATAGCTAACCCAAGTCACCAAAGAGTGATGGCGTGTTGACATAAAATAAAGGAAAACAAAATGGCAAGCGAACTAAATCCACTGGGCCTTTTAGGCATTGAATTCACCGAATTTGCTAGCCCAGATACAGAATACATGCACCAAATATTCATTGATTTTGGTTTTTCGATGTTAAAAAAAGCCAAAAATAATGACATTGTTTACTACAAACAAAATGACATTAACTTTCTATTGAATAAAGGCCGTGCAGGGTTTTCTGCAGAATTCGCCAAATCTCATGGTCCGGCTATTTGTTCAATGGGTTGGCGTGTAGAAGATGCACAGTTTGCATTTACAGAAGCCGTTGCCCGTGGTGCAAAACCAGCCGATGATGCCAATAAAGACATGCCCTACCCAGCTATTTACGGTATCGGCGACAGTCTGATTTATTTTATTGACACTTTTGGTGAACAAAACAATATTTATCAAACTGACTTTGTCGATTTAGAACAGCCTATCGTAACGCCTGAGAAAGGCTTTATGGAAGTCGACCATTTAACCAATAATGTCTACAAAGGCACCATGGAAAAATGGGCTAACTTTTATAAAGACATCTTTGGTTTTACCGAAGTACGTTATTTCGATATCAGCGGCGCTCAAACTGCTTTGGTATCTTATGCGCTACGCTCTCCAGACGGCAGTTTCTGTATCCCGATTAACGAAGGTAAAGGCAATAACAAAAATCAGATTGATGAATACTTAGGTGAATACAATGGCCCAGGTGTTCAACATCTGGCATTCAGAAGCCGTGACATTGTGGCCTCTCTCGATGCTATGGAAGGCACCTCAATCAAAACACTGGATATTATTCCTGAATATTACGACACCATTTTCGAGAAGTTGCCACAAGTGACCGAAGATCACGACCGTATCAAGCATCACCAGATTTTGGTTGATGGCGATGATGACGGTTATTTATTGCAAATTTTCACCAAAAATTTATTTGGGCCTATCTTCATTGAAATCATTCAACGTAAAAATAACCTTGGCTTTGGCGAAGGTAACTTTACCGCGTTGTTTGAATCGATTGAACGCGATCAAATGAAACGCGGCGTGCTGTAATTTTATAGACACGAAGTGATACATAAAAACCAGCAAATTGCTGGTTTTTATCATTTTAGGCCTTTACACTCTGCCATCTACATTCTAATCAAAGACCTTTCTAATGCCAGATTACGCCGTACTCGCTGTGTTTATTCCAACGTTCTTTTTTGTGTCTATCACCCCCGGTATGTGCATGACTTTAGCCATGACACTCGGCATGAGTATTGGTGTACGCAGAACCTTATGGATGATGTTAGGTGAATTAGTGGGCGTGGCGTTGGTCGCCATTGCAGCAGTACTTGGGGTTGCTAGCATCATGCTAAATTACCCACAGGTGTTCGATATTCTTAAGTGGGTGGGTGGCGCTTACCTTGGCTACATTGGCATTAATATGTGGCGTGCTAAAGGCAAAATGGCCATCATCACTGGTATTGAAGTTAAAGCCAGTCGCATGAGCTTAATCAGCCAAGGATTTATTACCGCGATTGCCAACCCTAAAGGTTGGGCTTTTATGATTTCGCTATTACCGCCGTTTATTAATGTTGATAATGCCGTTGGGCCACAACTCGCCGTTTTGCTTAGTATTATAATGGTCACCGAAAGTGTGTCGATGCTGGCTTATGCCAGCGGCGGTAAGAGTTTACGATTATTTTTAAGTCGAGGCGATAATATCCGCTGGATGAATCGTATCGCCGGAAGTTTAATGATACTGGTTGGTATTTGGCTAGCGCTAGGCTAACCCAGAAAGCACATTTGATGAGTAATTAACCTCATATTATTTTATGTATTTTCAATCGATTTATACGGCAGTTGTTCGCACATTTGCTGTATATAAATGTCGATATGAGCTTGCTCTTGTTGACAAAAAGCACCGATGGCATCATTAAAACCTTCATGAGCAACAAAATGGCTTGAGGTGGTTTTCACAGGACGAAAACCTCGAGCCACTTTATGTTCGCCTTGTGCTCCTGCATCAAAAACTAATAATTGATTAGCGATAGCGTACTCAATACCTTGGTAATAACATGCTTCAAAATGGACATAGTCGCATTCTGTTAACGCCCCCCAATAACGACCATATAAATGCGTGTCTGACACAAAATATAATGCTGATGCCACTAATTGTGCGTCACTATTTTCAATCAATAATAATCGGATCATTGAGCCCATTGTTGCTGCTATCTGCTCAAAGAATGCTGCCGACAAGTACCCTTTATGACCCGAACGCTTTAAATAAGTATTTTGATAACAACGCACAAAATCCTGCCATTGCTCTGCACTCGCCTTATCGCCATCGATAAATCGGAATTGTAGCTGTTGTCTTGCAGAAATTCGTTCTTTAGTGATGTTTTTGCGTTTACGTGACGTTAATGTACTCAGAAAGTCATTAAAATCAGCATAATTTTGGTTGTGCCAATGAAACTGACAACCAACACGCTCCATTACCCCTGCTTGTGCAAACTGTAGATGTTGCTCGGTATTGGTAAATAAACAATGCCAAGATGACCAACCCTGTTTAATGACAGTTTGTGACAGATAGGTTTGAATACCGTCAATCAAGGGCTGTTGATCGTGTTTTGGTAACCTTGGGTCAATACCAATACGTCGCCCAGTTGTAGGAGTAAAAGGTATACTGCCCACAAGCTTAGGGTAATAGCCTATATTGTGACGCTCATAAGCTTCTGCCCATGCCCAATCAAACACATATTCCCCCCAAGAATGACTTTTAAGGTACAAGGGCATCAATGCAATAATATTATCGCCATCCATCACCATAAGGTGCATCGGCGTCCAACCCGTTTCAGCACTAACACAGCGACTCATTTCCAGAGCGGATAAATATTCATGCCGGGTAAAAGGATGAGATGATCCAAAAAAGATATTCCATACTGAAGAATCTATATTGCTAATACTATTAACAAATTTATATTGATAAACTCGCGTTTGTGTTTGTTCCACCCACACCTACCCTATAATAATTAACACTCAACCGCTAAAACTCATACCAATTATTGCTATCATGTGGCATGTTCTATCACAGTATCTTCTCAATACACACCAAGGATTGATCGTGACACGATTCCCTAAATTAACACCGCTTTTTTTGAGCACCGCATTAACACTCACACTTTGTTATCCTGCGCTTCATATTGCTGACAGCCAAGCAAATGAAGCTTCAATCTTCAGTGAAATGGCAACGGCTCAGCCAATCTATGCTAAGCATGGCATGGTTTCAAGCCAAGAAGCCATAGCTAGCCAAATTGGTGTTGATATTTTAAAACAAGGTGGCAACGCGGTCGATGCGGCCGTAGCAGTGGCATATGCACTTGCAGTAACCTTACCTCGCGCGGGTAATATTGGTGGTGGTGGTTTTATGCTAGTGCATTTAGCCGAGCAAAATAAAACCATTGCTATCGATTACCGTGAAACAGCCCCTGCTAAAGCGCACAAAGATATCTTCCTTGATGAACAAGGCAATGCAGTTGACAAGCTCAGTCGTGAGCATGGACTAGCTGTGGGCGTACCTGGAACCGTTATGGGGATGGAACTGGCCTTAAAACAATATGGCACCATGAAAATGGCGCAAGTGATCAAGCCTGCGATTAAGCTCGCCAAAGACGGTATAGTTGTTACTTCAGATCTATCAAACTCATTAGCGGGCCTTAAATCTCGTATTACTCAATGGCCAAGTTCAGCAGCAATTTTCTACCATGCCGACGGCAGTAATTATCAAGTCAATGAATTGCTCAAACAACCTGAGTTAGCACAGTCTTTATCGTTGATTGCCCAGAAAGGTAGTAAAGGGTTTTATCAAGGTGAAACGGCTGAAAAAATTGTCTCTGCGGTCCAAAATGCTGGCGGGGTAATGAGTTTAAATGATTTAGCTAACTACAAAGTTGTTGAGCGCGAACCGGTTCGAGGTAATTATCGAGGCTACGAAGTGGTATCTATGCCGCCGCCATCTTCAGGGGGTATTCATATTATCGAAATGCTCAATGTACTCGAGCAATTCCCCATTGATAAATTAGGCCACAATAGCGCAAACACTTTGCATCTTATGGCCGAAACCATGAAATATGCCTATGCTGATCGTAGTGAGTATTTAGGCGACCCAGATTTTGTTACTGTTCCTGTAAAACAATTGACTAGCAAACAATACGCAAAAGAGATTGCCAGTAAAATCGCCATCAATAAAACCACCCCTAGCAGCGAAATTAAGCCGGGGAAACTAGCACCATATGAGAGCGATCAAACTACCCACTTCTCGGTTATCGATAAATGGGGCAATGCAGTTGCTAACACCTATACCCTTAACTTCAGTTATGGTTCAGGCTTAGTCGCTAAAGGTACTGGGATTTTATTAAACAATGAAATGGATGACTTTTCGGTTAAACCAGGTACCCCTAATGGTTATGGCTTAATTGGTGGGGAAGCAAATGCAGTGCAAGGAAATAAGCGCCCTCTTAGCTCCATGAGTCCAACCATGGTAATGAAAGATGGCAAACCTTTCATTGTTACCGGCAGCCCTGGTGGCTCACGGATTATTAATATTACGCTGCAAAT
The DNA here is from genome assembly GCF_014163715.1 of Shewanella sp. SR44-4. Lineage (NCBI taxonomy): Bacteria > Pseudomonadati > Pseudomonadota > Gammaproteobacteria > Alteromonadales > Shewanellaceae > Shewanella > Shewanella sp. SR44-4. Next base: position 85,930 of record NZ_JACJDU010000011.1, read on the forward strand.
GATCATGAATGTGATTGATCATAACTTAAACATTGCCGAAGCAACCGCTGCTGCACGTATGCATCACCAATGGTTACCTGATTTTATTTGGGTGGAACATACATTGAATCGCGATACTATTTCATTACTTGAAGCCAAAGGTCACAAAGTGAAAGTGCAAGAATCGATTGGCAGTACTCAATCGATAATGATGACAGAGCAAGGTCTTTTTGGCGCTTCAGATCCAAGACGCGCGGGTTCTGCCGCCATCGGCTATTAATACCATTAACCATTACCCTTAAAGCAATAGCGGCTTTACATAATCTAAAGCCGCTATCATTGATAATAAAGTAACAAAAATCATTAACAATATCGTTCTCACGCTAGCGGTACTTACCTAATTCGAAATCATTTCGAATACATAAAAAGTTCATCTTGATGGTTCACAATTAAAATATGTTAAATCAAACATAAACTATATTAACTCACAAAAAATAACATATTCATCGCCTATCAAACTTGTTTATAATCATAGTGTTAAATGGACATCTCATTCAGGGGTGAATAATATTTTATTATATTAAAACAAAATCAATATTGTATTTCCAACGAGTTGAACAATACTAACATCGCAATGTGATTGTTTATTAAGCTTTAGCTTTTGTTAGTGATTTTATCCCATTATTTAAAGTGATATTATTGTAACCATGTTAAATAAATTGATTACATAAGGTTATATGCTGCTGACAAATTTAAAAATTAAGCACAGAATTACCCTACTTACTGTTGTCGCCATTTTGTCGTTTGTGATTTCTTTAATTATTAACAATCAAACTGGTGAAAACAATGCACAACGGTTAAACGGACTTCAAAACCAACTTTATCCCGCACTTAATCTAGCAACCATAAATCAAGGGTTGTTACTGCAATTAGATCAAACTATTCAGTCAGCAATAACCACAGGCGAAGAAGACAGCTTAGACATAGCTAAAACGATGGTGAAGCAAATTACGGATAATTTAAATGAGTTAGCCATTTTACTTCCAGCTGAAGAAATAAATACACAACAATTGATTCGTGACATTACCCTTTATCATGAAAATGCTAGAAGCCTTGCTGCCGAGTTTATAAAGGATGATGTTGACTTTAGTAAAATTCAAACTCAAGCGACAGATAATGCCAAGCGATATCAAACTTTAGTTAAACAATTTGCGGCCAAGAAGAAAGATTATTCAACAGAGTTTGAGCAACGGATCCAATTAACCATAGCCAGTACTGAACGTGCAGAAAATAGTCTAATGCTCATTGGTATTGCGGCTACAGTCGTCATGATTGCAGTAGGAGTCTTAGTTAATAAATCAATTATTAGTACTATCGACAATGTAACCCAGTCACTTCGTAACATATCCCAAGGTGAAGGCGATCTACGATCACGGATTCAGTATGCAGGCAAAGATGAAATAGCACAGTTTGTTTATTGGTTTAATCAATTTGTGTCTAAACTTCAATCGTCTATTGCCGATACAAAGAATACCACTGAAAATTTAACCGAAGTTGCAGCAACGTTACTCAGTGGTAGTCAATACAGTGAACTCAATGTACAGCAACAAAATGAATCCATTGAGCAGATATCACAAGCCATGAAAGAAATGTTTGTCAGTGTCACTCATATTGCTGAATACGCATCAAGCGCAGCGCTTGATGCTGAGAATGCCAACACTGAGGCAAAACAAGGCGTTGTTATTGTTAACGATGCTGTTATTACCATTAATACCTTGGCTGAAGAAGTACAGCAAACTGCGGTTGTCGTTAATCAATTGGACGCATATACCCATAATGTTAATGACATATTAGACACGATAAGAAGTATTGCAGATCAGACTAATTTACTAGCACTTAACGCTGCGATTGAAGCCGCGCGTGCTGGTGAACATGGGCGCGGGTTTGCGGTAGTTGCAGATGAAGTCAGAACATTGGCCTCTAGAACACAAACCTCGACCCAAGAAATCCAACAAGTGCTACAAGAATTACGCTCCACGTCTAAACAAGCCGTTGACGCGATGGCTCGTGGTATCAACACTGCAGCAATAGGGGTTAAATCAACCTCTTTAGCCGGTGAAGCCTTACAACGTATAACAGGTAAAGTGAGTGCAATATCAGAGGTTAATGACCAAATTGCGGCTGCCACCGAAGAACAACATACAACTTCGGTGTTGATTCAGCAATATGTAGCTGAAATGGAAGCCGGTTCACAGAAAGTCAGGGTAACGACGGCTGATATGGGAGGGATCAGTGTTGATATTCAAAATATAAGTGAAAGACTACAATCAATTACTAACCAATTTAAGGTGTGAGATTGATTGTAAATGCAGTAGCAGAAAACCAAAAATATAAGCCCTAGAGGCATATTGAGTGATGATCAAGGAGTAACACCATGCAGTTTAATTTAAAAGTATTATCTGTTGCAATATCAATGGCAATGATACCTAACCTAGCAACAGCAGATGAAGCTGCTGATGCAAAAATAGCTAAGTTAGAGCAGCAAGTTCAAACGCTGCAAAAACAACAAAATGCTAGCCTAACTGACAAAGTAAAATTTAACGGCTTTATTAGTGGAGCCTATATCAGCTCTGACAATGATGCTGGTTATAATAATGCAGATTCAAGTGCTGATTTTAACGAAGACAGTAAATTAGGGCTACAAGGTACCTTTAACATTTCTGACAATACTCAAGCAGTATTACAGTTAATGATGCGCGGTAAATACGACTGGGAAGTTGAAGCAGAATGGGCCTATTTATCTCATCGCTTTGAAAACGGCGTCAAGATTCGTGGTGGTAAACTGCGAGTCCCTTTATTCATGTACTCTGATTACTTAGATGTTGGCTACGCACAGCCATTTGCTCGTCCACCACAAGAAGTATACGGCGCTATTCCGTTTTCGTCTTACACAGGCGCTGGCGTGTCATACGATGTTGAATATGATGACTCAACCTTAACAATGCAAGCCTTTGGTGGTGAGTCAGATGTTAAAAATTCAGCGGTTGAACTCAGTAACCTTATGGGTGCTAACCTGAGCTGGACTGACGAAATATGGACTTTACGTGCCGTATACGCTCAAGCACAACTAGACGGACCTATTGTTAATGAAGTTGACGTAACATTAGCGCCTGGAGTGAACACCCAAGCGAACTATACGGTATTAGAACTTGATGATGATAAAGGTTCTTTCGTCGGAGTGGGTGCAAGTTACGACAATGGTGAAGTCATTGCGATAACAGAATGGACTCGTTCAGAAATTGATAACGCTTACCCTGATATTGATTCTGGTTACTTAACATTAGGCTATCGTATTAAGGAATTTACGCCTTACGCTACTGTTGCTTATACGAAAACTCAAGATAATGATGAGCGTCTACCTTTATCTACAGCGGCTGCAATTCAGATGGTCGCCTTTAATGCTGAACGTATGGCTTACAGTATTGGTTTGCGATGGGATGCAATTGATAACGTTGCGATTAAATTTGATGTCACCTACGCCGATGATTTTGGTGACACTTCAGGTGGATTCTTAGGCAACAACTTGGACACGTCAACAGGTAAATTCACTTACGATGACACCTTGATTTACACCGTTAAATTCGACGCAGTATTTTAAGGGGTATGATAATGAAAAAATTATTAACAATTTTAGCACTAAGTTTAACTGCCGTTACCTCAGCTAATGCTGCTGTAGTGATTATTGGCAATCCTGCTGCTGCAGATATTTCAATTAATGATGTAAAAAAAGCTTTTTTAGGAAAAGGTGATTCTTCAGTCGTCGTTTACGAATTAGAAGAAGGTAATCCTATTCGCAGTGAGTTTCATCAAGCTGTTACCGGTAAGTCAGATGCTCAACTGAAAGCATTTTGGTCTAAGCAAGTCTTCACAGGTAAAGGTACTCCACCTCCTGCGGTTTCTGGTGCAAGTGCGATGAAATCAGCAATTGCAAGCAATCCAAATGCCATTGGCTACATTGATGAAGCAGACGTTGATGCCACAGTAAAAATCATTATTAAGCCATAAATAATAATGAAACTGTGATTAATACCCACCAAATAGAGTAGAAACATAACCAGCGATGGTTTTGACAGTAACCAAAAAACAAACCGAGCAATTACCACGATTGCTCGGTTTTTTGTTGCTAACTCATCAATAAAACATTGAGCCGACTAAGTTAATAGCAACAAAATAGCACCAAAACATATCAACAATCCGTTTATTAATGTTTATGGTACTTTGCTGATATCCATAAACTAATAAATATTGCCAGCAATATGATATTCAGGCCATTGAGACTACGATTGATGAGTTATACCAGAGAGTTAGTACTCGCATTGATAATCGTTAAATATCTGCCTTGCCATATGATTGAAGCAATAGAATAATCATATTAATTTCACTCGCGTCAAATACATATTTTTAATTTAACAGATCATGTACCGATGAAATGGTACAGATAACTAAAAGGTAAAGATGCAAGTATTAAAACGCTGTTACCTAGCAAAGGTTGATTAAAGGATAAACCTTAATATATTAAGATTTTAATTCTATTATTAACCATACCCGTTATGGTTTTGGTCGTGTTAATTTTAACCAGCACAGTGAATATTATTACATTTATAATGACTATTTAGTCTAAATAAGCAGAATTTATATATTTAGTGACATAAGTGTTATTCATAGTAAACCATGAAATAAGTTCATAGTACCAGTCTCAGTCTCAGTCTTTATTAAGTAAACCGACAAATTAATATAAAATACAATGATAGCCAGTCAGCTTTTTATCACTTTTTATGGCTATTAATTGCGCGAACGCACTCATTAATCATATTAATTCAGCGTTCCATCACAATTTATTCATATCTTATGCTTATAATCAGCGCGGTGTTTTCATTTTATTATCAAAATAGTTAAGGAACGTTAACACTACGTAAGAGGCAAAAACAAAAAATACGCCTCGGGGTCAAATAAATATAGAGAGTAAATTATGTTAAATAAAACACTTCTTGCCGTTGTTATCGCTGGTGCACTGGGACTCGGCGGTTGCGGCTCTGATAATGACGATCAAACAAGTACTGTTACTGCAGACATCAAGTTACGTGTAATGGAAACGACTGATCTTCATACCAATATGATGGATTACAACTATTACTCAGGGAAAGATGATAAGACCATTGGTCTGGTACGTACAGCAAGTTTAATCAATGCAGCACGCGCCGAAGTCACTAACTCAGTTTTATTAGATAACGGTGATTTATTGCAAGGTAGCCCTATGGGAGATTACATTGCCAATAAATTCAAAACTGACAGCAACATGTTAACCGACACACACCCAGTGTACAAAGCAATGAATACACTAGATTATGAAGTAGGTAATATTGGTAACCATGAATTTAATTATGGCTTAACATTTCTTGAGCAATCAATATCGGGTGCAAATTTCCCCTACATTAACTCGAACGTAATTTGTGCTGATAAAGATGGTTGCTGGGGTGATGTGCTATTTAATGAAAACATGTTCACACCGTATATAATTAAAGACAAAGTTGTTATCGATGTTGACGGTAATGAACACACAATCAAAATCGGTTATATCGGTTTTGTACCACCACAGGTTTTACAATGGGATAAAGCTAACTTAGACGGTAAAGTTGAAGTCTTAGGCATTGTTCAAGCGGCTAATAAGTTTATTCCGCAAATGAAAGCTGAAGGTGCTGATATTATTTTAGCCATTCCGCATTCTGGTATTGGTTCAAGTGAAAACCCTGGCGATCCATGGGCAGAAAACGCCACTTATGCACTCACCAATGTTGATGGTATTGATGCAATATTCTTTGGCCACAGCCACTCAGTTTTCCCAGCCGCAAGCTATAGCGATTTACCGAACACCGACGTAGAAAAAGGGCTATTAAACGGCATTCCAGCTGTAATGCCTGGTCGTTGGGGTGATAACTTAGGTGTGGTTGACTTAGTTGTACGCCAAGTAGAAGGAAAATGGACCGTAATTCATGAAGAATCAACGGCTAAAGCACGCCCAATTTACGACAATGCTAATAAAGTAGCATTGGTTGAAGGTGAAGCGAGCTTACGTGATGCAATTGAAATTGAACATAATGGTACTATCGAATATGTTAGCCAACCTATTGGGGTTGCTGCCGCTAACATGTACAGCTTCTTAACGTTAGTTCAAGATGATCCAACGGTTCAGATTGTATCTAATGCTCAAATAGCGCGTGTTAAAACATTAATTACTGATGATTTAAAAGATTTGCCAATCTTGTCAGCTTCGGCACCATTTAAAGCCGGTGGACGTTATGCTGAAGGAGATGCAAGCCAATATGTACAAGTTGATGCTGGCGACCTTTCGTATAAAAACGCAGCTGACTTATACCTTTATCCAAATACTATGGTTGCAGTTAAAGCCACCGGTGCGGAATTAAAAGATTGGTTAGAATGTTCTGCCAACCAGTTTAATCAAATTGATCCAACCATCAGTGCCCCACAAAATTTAATTAATCGCGCAGGCCACCCAACCTATAACTTCGACGTTATTGATGGCCTAACTTACAAAATTGATGTAACTCAACCAACTAAGTTTGACCGTAGCTGTGAAGTTGTTAATGCCGGTGCTAACCGTATTGTTGACTTAGCTTACACTGCTGCCGATGGTACGGTTATTACGGGTGATGATTTAGCCGCTATGTCATTTGTAGTGGCATCAAATAACTACCGTGCATTTGGTGGTTCATTTGCGGGTACCGGTTCTGACCACGTAGTGCTAGAACTGCCAGATACCAACCGTGATGCATTATCAGCTTATATTACTGAGCAATCACAACCAAATGCAACTGGCGGATATGATGCTATGGTCGATCCATCAGCTGATTACAACTGGGATTTTAAAACTATTGATAATGCGACTGTTGCATTAGACATTCGTTTTGAAACTCAAGATAGCGATGTTGCTGACAAGTTTGTTGCTGATAATCAACAACGTAAAATGGTGAAGTTACCTACAACAGCTGATGTTGTCGCAGGCTTTGCGATTTATAGCATCGACCTAACGACACCTGTTGCTGCTAAATAATTATTAGCGGACTCAATACAAAGAAGGCGCTTTATGCGCCTTCTTTATTTTTATAGTTCTGGCCTAAAATATGGCCACACAACTTAAATACAGTCACCATTATTTAAACAATGAGTTTGCAAACTATTACTCTTCAAACAACTGCGCCATTTTTTGAATATGCACTAATGAAACGTGATGTTGATTTCGTTGTGCACAAAGCTGTTGATGTTGGTCATCATCTGGATTCCCTACTAATACCACTTTAACTTGATAGCCTAATGCTTTTGCTGCTGCGTCATAAGCCATAAATTCCCATTTCGCGATATTAGTATTATCACAAATAACTATTGGTTCATTTCGCGCCAACGCCTGAATAAAAGCCGTTAAATTAGCCTGATGATATTGGCCAATTTTTTGCGGATTAAAGCGATATTGTCCCTGTTGATAAAAATAGCGATCTGTAGAGAATAGACCATGCTGTCGGATATGAATCGCCTGCTCAATGCCTTGAGAAATAATAAATTGTTCAACCCAATAAGACTTACCACTGCCAGGTAAACCACGCATTATAATCGCCAGCTTTGACGGCATCACGTCATTTACCGCTCTATCAACTAACTTTTCACTCACTTCCAACCACCTTACCTGCTAAAATATCGTCAACTAACTTAGGTAAAATATCACCCGCTTTTCCGGTAAAATGATATTGAAACTGACTATGACGGTCTGCAGGATCAAGGTTAACCTCCACAGTTTGAGCACCGTGGTGATTCGCGCTATCGACAAAGCCTGCCGCGGGATAAACCGTACCAGATGTGCCAATCGCAATAAATAAGTCACAGTGGTCTAAAGCGTCGTGGATTCTGTCCATACCAAAAGGCATTTCCCCAAACCACACAATATGTGGCCGCAAGCGTTTTCCCGGGATACAACAAGTGCAACAGTTTTCAGCACCAAAAGGTTCACGTAATACAAAGGTTTGTAATGATTGTGGGCATCGACCTTTTGCTAATTCGCCGTGCATATGCAGTAATCGTTTAGACCCTGCCCGCTCGTGTAAATCATCAACATTTTGGGTTATCACTAGCAATTCACCCGTAAATTCTGTTTCAAGTTTCGCGAGTGCTAAATGTGCTGCATTTGGAATGACATCATCACTGTGTAATTGTTGCCAGCGGCTATTATAAAAACGCTCCACTAACTCGATATCTCTTGCATAGCCTTCAGGAGTGGCAACATCTTCAATATGATGCTGTTCCCATAAACCATGCTGATCTCTAAACGTGCTCATACCCGACTCAGCTGAAATACCTGCGCCGGTCAGCACTACAATTTGCCGGTACATTGTTTGTCCTTTATTGTGATGATGTAAAATAAAATGTAATGACTTTTAATACCATATCAAAAATACGTACTCAGGTTACAAAATGTTGTCACTACACGGTCTAAAAATTCACATAAAATTCATGTTATAGATTTGATAATAATATCGGATATCCGAATAGGTACAATAATCCCTTAGTATAAGTAAGCTTATTGAGAGATCCTTAACAAATAATATCAGCTTAAGTGACTGTTTTACTAAATATCCTCTATATAGGTTGATAAAGCAGCTTAAGAGGTTTATGTTTTTAGACTCAAGACATATAATGATTAGAATATCCACCGATGAACCGATTGGTTCTGCAATCAAGAGATTAGCAATGACAGATGGAAATCAAGCACTCAAAAAAGCCGGATTAAAAATAACTCTGCCGCGAGTTAAAATTCTAGAACTGATGCAATCCCCAGACAACCAGCATATCAGTGCAGAAGACTTATATAAAAAGTTACTCGAAATAGGCGAGGAAATTGGTCTCGCTACTGTATACAGAGTATTAAACCAGTTCGATGATGCGGGCATTCTAAATCGTCATCATTTTGAAAGTGGTAAAGCGGTGTTTGAAATGTCGACTCAACAACACCATGATCATTTAGTGTGTTTAACCTGTGATAAAGTGATTGAGTTTACTGACGACGTAATTGAACGTCGCCAAGATGAAATCGCCATGCGTCATAACATCAAGCTGACTCACCATAGCTTGTACCTTTATGGCCATTGCACCAATGATACTTGTGATCACGCTGACGAATAGTCAGTATGTGAGCAACAAACAAACCAGCAAATTTGCTGGTTTTTTATTGGTTAATATTTGTCATAAGATTGAAAATTTAGTTAAAGCAACAATGTCAGCCATAGGCTAAAACTAAACACAGATAACAAGGTCGATAATACCACTGTGCTACCTAAAGTTGATTCATGTTGCTTAAGCTCTGTGGCAATAAGATAAGCGTTGACGCCAAGAGGAGAGGCACTGAGTAACACCAACATCGCGGTGCTTGAAGCTGCTAGCTCAAACACAAAATGCGCCATCACATACACTAACGCTGGCAATAAAATAATTTTTAAGCTACTTGCCATTAAGGCTAAACGCCAATGTTCACCTACGCGATAAAAACTTAAATTAGCACCTAGCACAAACAATGCACACGCCAAAGCGGGCTTAGCTAATAGCGCTAAACCATCATCTAATTGTGGTCCCAAGTTAATACTTAATGCATTCGCAAAAATGCCTAGCCCTATACTCATTACTACCGGATTAAGTGCCATAGAGCGAGCAAACCGTCGCCACGAGAAACCCTGAGGCTGCGCTCGTGCAGCTAAGATAAAAGTCAGTGCAAACAGGGTGGCGCTATGAAAAGTAATGATCATAAATACCTGCCCTATCATTGCTGGGCCTAATGCAGCGATAATAATGGGTAAACCTACCAATACCGTATTGGAATAACTGGCGCCCAACGCGAATACCGCACTGGCATCACGCCCCTGCAGCGCTATTGGACTAAAGAGGCGATTAATTCGGTAACCTATAGCAAACACTAACAACACTGGTAAATAAAAAGCCAGCAATGCAAATGGATCAATGCTTTGCGCTAATGGTGCTGCCAGCATATTGATAAATAAAAATGCCGGAATACTGACATAAAAAGTAAATTTGCTGATCCCAGCAATGTGTTCTTTATTAAAGAAACCCACTCGGGTTAATACAAAACCTAATACCACCATAAAAATTAACGGAAATATAATACTGATGATGGCCATACTTACCTTACAAATACCGAACTAAATGCCAACTGATTGTCTATTATAATAATATGAAAAATATAACAGTATGAAAAATAGTGTAAAAAAAACCAATAAAAAAGGCGCCTAAGCGCCTTTTTCAAGCCGAGTAAATATTACCAGCCAGTACGAATACGTAGTGCTTTACCAATGTCAGCTAAAGAGCGAACAGTCGTAACGCCTGCAGCTTCAAGAGCAGCAAACTTATCTTCAGCAGTACCTTTACCACCAGCGATAATTGCGCCAGCATGGCCCATGCGCTTACCTTCTGGTGCAGTAACACCAGCAATGTAAGATACAACAGGCTTAGTTACGTGTGCTTTGATATATTCAGCTGCTTCTTCTTCAGCATTACCACCGATTTCACCGATCATTACAATCGCTTCAGTCTGTGGATCGTTTTGGAACATTTCCAATACGTCAATGAAGTTAGTACCAGGAATTGGATCACCACCGATACCTACACAAGTAGATTGGCCGAAACCTTCATCAGTAGTTTGCTTAACTGCTTCGTACGTTAATGTACCAGAGCGTGAAACAATACCAACTTTACCAGGTAAATGGATGTGACCAGGCATGATACCAATCTTACATTCACCAGGCGTGATAACACCTGGGCAGTTAGGACCAATCATGCGAGTGCCAGTTTCTTCAAGCTTCACTTTCACTTGCAGCATATCAAGTGTTGGGATGCCTTCAGTGATACAAACGATTAGCTCAAGGCCAGCGTCGATTGCTTCAAGGATAGCATCTTTACAAAAAGGTGCTGGTACGTAGATAACAGTTGCAGTTGCACCTGTTGCCGCTACAGCATCTTTAACTGTGTTAAATACTGGAAGACCTAGGTGAGTTTGACCACCTTTTCCAGGAGAAACACCACCAACCATTTGCGTGCCATAAGCAATCGCCTGTTCAGAGTGAAAAGTACCCTGACCACCAGTGAAACCTTGACAGATTACCTTGGTATCTTTGTTAATTAAAACAGACATTATTTGCCCTCCGCAGCTTTAACAACTTGCTCAGCCGCGTCAGTTAGACTTGTAGCCGCGATGATATCAAGACCAGACTTAGCCAATACTTCACGACCTAATTCGGCGTTAGTACCTTCAAGACGAACAACAACTGGCACTTTAACGCCAACTTCTTTAACCGCACCGATAATACCTTCAGCGATCATATCGCAACGCACGATACCACCGAAGATGTTAACCAATACTGCTTTAACATTGCTGTCAGAAAGAATGATCTTAAAGGCTTCAGCAACACGTTCTTTAGTTGCTCCACCGCCAACGTCTAAGAAGTTAGCTGGCTTGCCACCGTGTAGGTTTACGATGTCCATTGTACCCATTGCTAGGCCGGCACCGTTAACCATACAACCTACGTTACCGTCTAAAGCAACATAGTTTAATTCAAATTTTGCAGCATGTGCTTCACGAGCATCATCTTGTGATGGATCGTGCATCGCTTTGATTTTTGGCTGACGGAATAATGCGTTGCCATCAATACCAATTTTGCCATCTAAACAATGAAGGTTGCCTTCAGTGGTGATAACAAGTGGATTGATTTCTAATAACGCAAAATCATGGTCGTTAAACATGTTCGCTAGACCCATAAAGATCTTAGTAAACTGCTTCATTTGTGTTGGGTTTAAACCTAACTTGAAGCCAAGATCGCGAGCTTGGAAAGCCTGAGGACCTGTTAACGGATCAATGATAGCTGTGTGAATAAGCTCTGGCGTATGTTCAGCCACAGTTTCAATATCAACACCACCTTCAGTCGACGCCATGAACACTACACGACGTGTGCTACGGTCAACAACTGCACCTAAGTACAATTCATTGGCGATGTCAGTGCAGCTTTCAACTAGAATTTTAGCAACTGGCTGACCTTTAGCGTCAGTCTGGTACGTTACTAAGTTCTTACCTAACCAGTTTTCAGCGAATGCTCTGATTTCGTCTTTACTTCCGGTAACTTTAACGCCACCTGCTTTACCACGGCCGCCAGCGTGTACTTGACACTTAACAACCCATAGGTTCCCGCCAATGTGGCCAGCTGCTTCAACTGCTTCTTGAGCGGTATCACATGCAAAGCCTTCAGAGACTGGTAAACCATATTCGGCAAATAAAGATTTTGCCTGATACTCATGCAAATTCATGATGATCTATCCATATACTTCTAATCAAATCCAACTGGCTCAATATGAGCCAGCGACGAGGGTTTTATCTAACTACTTATAGATCAAGTAGCAGACGAGTTGGATCTTCTAGGAAGTCTTTAATCGCGACTAAGAAGCCAACTGACTCACGACCATCAACAATACGATGATCGTAAGAGAGTGCTAGGTACATCATAGGCAGGATTTCAACCTGACCATTGACTGCCATTGGGCGATCTTTAATGGCATGCATGCCTAAGATTGCGCTTTGTGGTAGGTTCAAAATGGGTGTAGACATTAGCGAGCCGAAAACACCACCGTTGGTTACAGTGAAGTTACCGCCAGTCATGTCTGCAACAGACAGTTTTCCGTCACGGCCTTTAATGGCTAATTCACGTACCGCTTTCTCAATCTCAGCTAGGTTCATGGTATCAGTGTCACGTAATACTGGTGTCACCAGGCCACGTGGAGTCGATACTGCAATGCTGATATCAAAATAGTTGTGATACACAATGTCATCACCATCGATAGAGGCGTTAACTTCAGGGAAACGTTTTAGCGCTTCAGTCACCGCTTTGATATAGAAAGACATAAAGCCTAAACGAATACCATGACGTTTTTCGAAAATGTCTTGGTACTGTTTACGAATATCCATGATTGGCTTCATGTTAACTTCGTTAAACGTGGTTAACATTGCCGTTGAATTTTTCGCTTCTAAAAGACGTTTAGCGATAGTCTTACGAAGACGTGACATTGGTACACGCTTCTCACTACGGCCTTCTAATACTGCAACAGGCGCTACCGGCGCTGCTGCTTTAGCTGGAGCAGACTTAAGGAATGCATCAACATCATCCTTAGTAACACGTCCACCAACACCAGAACCTTTAATTTTACTGGCATCAAGATTATGCTCAGCAATAACACGACGAACAGATGGACTTAATGCATCGTTAGATTCATCAGTAGCGACTTCAGTCGTTGCATTAGTAGAAGGCGCTGATGCTTCAGCTTTAGTCACTTCTTGGCCAGACACTGCACCAGCGACGAAATTAGCAATCACTTGCTCACCTAAAACGGTGTCACCTTCTTGGAATAACAATTCAGAGATTGAACCGTCTTCTGGTGCAACCACTTCTAATACAACTTTGTCAGTCTCGATATCAACTAAGTTTTGATCGCGTGTCACCTGTTCACCAGGTTTAACATGCCAAGTAGCAATAGTTGCATCAGCAACAGATTCTGGTAATACGGGTACCTTAATTTCGATACTCATGGAAAGCTTCCCTTATATAAATTATCTATTACGACAGTTTTAATGCGCTATTTACTAATGATTCTTGCTGCTGTACGTGCAACCCAGGATAACCACATGCTGGTGCAGCAGAAGCTTCACGACCGGCATAAGTTAGTTGAGCGCCTGCAGGAATATTAGCCCAGAAATGATGCTGACTACAGTACCATGCACCTTGGTTTTGTGGCTCTTCTTGACACCAAACAAAATCAGTAACATGTTGATATGTTGCTAATGCCTCACGCAATTCCACGTCAGGGAACGGATATAGCTGCTCAACACGCACAATGGCAACGTTGGTAACATTCTCTTTGCGACGTTTTTCAAGTAACTCGAAATACACCTTGCCGCTACAGAATACAACGCGGTCAACTTGGCTTGCATCTAAGGTATCAATCTCACCAATAATATTTTGGAAAGTCCCTTCAGCAAGCTCTTCTAAGGTAGACACCGCTAATGGATGACGTAGCAAAGATTTAGGTGACATGACTACCAGCGGGCGACGCATTGGACGCACAACCTGGCGACGCAACATGTGATAAACCTGCGCCGGAGTTGATGGCACACACACTTGCATGTTGTGGTTAGCACATAATTGCAAGAAGCGCTCTAGACGTGCACTTGAATGTTCAGGACCTTGGCCTTCATAACCATGAGGTAATAGCATCGTTAGACCACATAAACGGCCCCACTTTTGCTCACCAGATGATAAGAATTGATCAATCACCACTTGGGCACAGTTGACGAAATCACCAAACTGCGCTTCCCAAATGGTCAAGCCACCTGGTTCTGCCGTAGCGTAACCGTATTCAAATGCCAACACAGATGCTTCAGATAATACTGAGTCAATAATATCAATTGGCCCTTGTTCATCAGCAACATTACGCAAAGGTAAATAGGTAGTGCCGTCTTTTTGGCTATGCAATACAGCATGACGATGGAAGAACGTACCACGACCAGAGTCTTGACCAGTAATCCGCACACGCTTGTTATCTTCAAGGATAGAAGCATAGGCCAAGGTTTCAGCGAAGCCCCAGTCTAATAACTTTTCGCCTTTAGCCATCGCAGTACGGTCAGCACAAATTTTGGCAACACGAGATTGAAGCGTATGGTTTTCAGGAATATCAACTAACTTATTGGCTAAGTTTTGTAGACGTTCCATTGACATAGCACCCGCGTAATCTTCATCCCATTCGCGATTAAGATACGGCGTCCAGTCAACAGTATGTAACGTCATAGGACGCCATTCATTAACCACACAATCACCAGCATCTAATGCATCACGATAATGGTTAATCAAACCAGTCACTTCATCGGCTGGAATACTATTTTCAGCGATTAACTTATCTGCATAGATTTTACGTGGCGTAGGGTGCTTTTTGATTTTAGCGTACATCAGCGGCTGTGTAGCACTAGGCTCGTCAGCTTCGTTATGGCCATGACGGCGATAACACACTAAATCAATAACCACATCACGTTTAAATTCATTACGATAATCCACTGCAAGTTGAGAGATAAACGCAACCGCTTCAGGATCGTCAGAATTAACATGAAAAATTGGCGCCTGAACCATCTTAGCGATGTCAGTACAGTATTCGGTTGAACGTGTGTCAGCCTGATTAGATGTGGTAAAACCAACTTGGTTATTGACCACTATTCGAATGCTACCGCCAACAGTAAAACCACGTGTTTGAGACATGTTAAACGTCTCTTGCACAATGCCTTGGCCAGTTATAGCAGAATCACCATGAATAGTAATTGGCATGACTTGCAGACCGTCTTTACAACCACGACGATCTTGACGAGCACGAACAGAACCAATAACCACTGGATTAACGATCTCTAAATGAGATGGGTTAAAGGCAAGTGCTAAATGAACGTTTCCACCTGGCGTTTCAAAATCAGATGAGAAACCTTGGTGATATTTTACATCGCCAGAACCGTGAGTGTCGGCATGCTTACCCGCAAACTCATCAAAAAGTTCAGCAGGACGTTTACCTAGCACGTTAATGAGCAAGTTTAAACGACCACGGTGAGCCATACCTACCACGATTTCTTTAGTACCCGCTTCGCCTGCACGGTAAATGATTTCACGCATCATCGGAACGAGCGAATCACCACCTTCTAAAGAGAATCGCTTAGCTCCAGGGAATTTAGCACCAAGGTATTTTTCGATACCTTCTGCAGCATTCAACCCTTCAAGAATACGCTTTTTGACGCTGTTATCGTACTGGGCTTTACCTAATGTGGGTTCAAGACGTTGTTGGATCCAACGCTTTTCATCGGTATCAGTAATATGCATGTATTCAGCACCAATCGAGCCACAATAAGTGCTCTTTAGTGCGTGAATAATATCAGCCAGTTTCATGGTCTCACCACCTAGGGCGAATGAACCAGTATTAAACTGACGCTGCATGTCATCTACGGTTAAGCCGTGATAAGCAGGATCTAACTCCTGAACTTCCTCGCGCTTCCACAATCCTAATGGATCTAAATTGGCATTTTGATGGCCACGGAAACGGTGAGCATTGATCAGTTGCAGAACCTTAACTTGCTTCGCATCTAACTCTGGATCGCCGACGCTGGTAGCGTTTTTTAAACGACCTTGTAGAGCTAAACTGCGGAAATAGTCACGAACTTTAGAGTGAGCAGTTTCGGGTACTTCTACTGAGGCACCGTTAACCGGAGGGAGATTATCAAAAACAAGCTGCCAATCAGGGGTCACTGATTGCGGATCTTCTTGATAGGCTTCATACATCTCTTCTACGTAGGTCGAGTTCGAACCACTTAAATGTGACGACTCGAGCCAGGCTTTCATGATGCCTTGGTGCATTGTTATTCCTTTCAAACTTGATACACGTGCTAGCCATAAACATAACAGTGAGTAACGTAAGTTACATCACACGTAGACTGAAACTATCTTTACAAGATAGTAGCAGGAGGTCTTACATAAACACGCAAAAGAGCCATCTCCAATAATGAAGATGACTCTTAACAGAGCTAATAAGTCAGACTATTTTGCTCTTCGTCGTGCATTAAACAGCTCGCTTCAGTAACATCGACTTGATATGACCAATCGCTTTAGTTGGGTTTAATCCTTTAGGACAAACATCAACACAGTTCATGATGCCATGACAACGGAACACACTGTAAGCATCATCTAGATCAGATAAACGCTCCTCAGTTGCCGTGTCGCGGCTGTCAATCAAGAAACGATAAGCATGCAATAAACCGGCTGGACCGATAAATTTATCCGGATTCCACCAGAAAGATGGACACGAAGTTGAACAACATGCACACAAAATACATTCGTATAAACCATCTAAATGAGCACGCTCTTCAGGTGATTGTATATGTTCACGAGCTGGCGCCTTTTCATCATTGATCAGATAAGGCTTAATTTTTTCGTATTGCTTGTAGAACTGAGTTAGGTCAACGACCAAATCTCGAACTACTGGCATGCCTGGTAAAGGACGGACTTCAATTTTCTTCCCTTTAAAGGTAGATATTGGCGTAATACACGCTAATCCATTTTTACCATTCATGTTAACACCGTCAGAACCACACACGCCTTCACGGCATGAGCGACGAAACGCAATCGTTGAGTCTTGTTCTTTCAGCTTAATTAACGCATCCAACACCATCATATCAGAACCATCAGGCACTTCTAGGGTGTAATCCTTCATGTAAGGCTTGGTATCTACATCAGGATTATAACGATACAATGCAAATGTTAATTTCATCTTTTGCAACTCCTGCCTAATAGGTACGTTTTACTGGTGGGAATGCATCACGTAATTTAGGTGTCATGTTGACATCACGTTTGCTCATATTCTTAGTCACTGGGTCAAATAAGCTATGACACAACCAATTGTCATCATCACGATCTAAATAATCTTCACGAGAATGCGCACCACGGCTTTCAGTACGGAAGTTAGCTGCATAAGCAGTTGCCAGCGCTGTTGCCATTAAATTATCTAATTCTAAACATTCAATACGCTGAGTATTAAATTCATTTGAGTTATCAGATAACTTAGCATTATCAAGTCGCTTTTGAATAGCTTGTAGCTGCTCTAGACCTTCAGCCATGGCTTCACCACTGCGGAAAACAGAGAAATTTAACTGCATACACAATTGAAGCGCTTTACGAATAACCGCAGGCTCTTCGCCGTCTTTGTTGCTTTCCCAACGATTAAGACGAGCAAGTGATGCACTAATTTCTATGTCTGATGCCGCTTTTGGATCAGGTGTAGCGTCTAACGCTTTACCTAAATGTTGACCCGCAGCACGTCCAAAGACCACTAAATCGAGTAATGAGTTACCGCCTAAGCGGTTTGCACCGTGTACAGATACACAAGCGATTTCACCAACCGCAAATAAACCTAATACATCTTGCTCACTGCCATCTTTATTCTGACGAATAACTTGACCGCTCACTTTAGTCGGTAAACCGCCCATCATGTAGTGGCATGTTGGCAATACAGGAATAGGACCGTCTGCTGGATCGATATGAGCGAAAGTACGTGATAATTCACACACACCAGGAAGACGCGCTTCAAGGGTTTCTTTGCCCAAATGATCAAGCTTTAGTAACAAATGCGGGCCTAAAGGACCGTCTAAACCACGACCTTCGCGAATTTCAGTCATCATTGAACGTGCTACCACGTCACGAGAAGCTAAATCCTTCGCATTCGGTGCATAGCGCTCCATGAAACGTTCGCCATCTTTATTTAATAAGTAACCGCCTTCGCCACGACAACCTTCAGTTACCAAGGTACCTGCACCAGCAATACCCGTTGGGTGGAACTGCCACATTTCCATGTCTTGTAATTGAATGCCAGCACGCGCTGCCATACCTACACCGTCACCGGTGTTAATATGAGCATTAGTGGTCGAAGCATAAATACGCCCTGCACCACCCGTTGCGAGTATCGTTGCTTTGGCTTTGAAATAAACAATATCGCCTGTTTCAATTTCAATTGCGGTACAACCCACTACAACGTCATCTTCATTTTTAACCAAATCTAAGGCATACCACTCAGAATAAACGTTAGTTTTATGTTTAACGTTTTGTTGGTATAAACAATGAAGCAATGCATGGCCTGTACGGTCAGCAGCAGCAGCGGTACGAGCAGCTTGCTCGCCACCAAAGTTACGAGACTGACCACCAAAAGGACGCTGGTAGATTGTGCCATTTTCGAAACGAGAAAAAGGTAAACCCATTTGCTCAAGTTCAATAATCGCTTCCGGACCCGTTTTACACATAAACTCAATAGCTTCTTGGTCGCCAATAAAATCAGAACCTTTAACCGTATCGTACATGTGTTGTTCCCAATGGTCCTCGTGCGCATTACCTAATGCTACGGTGATACCACCTTGAGCAGAAACGGTATGTGAACGAGTTGGGAATACTTTAGATAACAGCGCACAGCTCTTACCTTCTTTAGAAATCTGTAATGCTGCTCGCATACCCGCGCCACCGGCGCCGATTACGATTACATCAAATTCGCGTACTGGAATACTCACTTAAACACCCCACACTATTACAATGCCTGACGCTAAATAACTGATCGCGACCATAACAAAGGTAAACTGTAATACACCACGTAACGCTGTGTGTTTGACATAATCAGTCAACACTTGCCATACACCAATCCACGCATGAATAAGTAAAGCAACTAACGTTATAAGGGTAAAGACTTTCATTGGAAGTGAACTAAATAAGCCACTCCAAATTTCGAAAGTTAACGGGGCACTACACGCGATAAAACCTACTAAGAAAATAGTATAACAAGCGAGGATCACTGCACTTGCGCGTAATAGAATATAGTCATGAACACCACTGCGTCCAAAACTTGCTGCATTTGTTACCATACCCAAATCCCCGCTATGATTGAAAAGACTACTGCTAACACAAAAGTAGCCTTAGCTGATGCAACACCCGAAGTTAATTCTTCCCAGTGTCCGGCATCCATAATCAAATGACGAATGCCACCTAATAAATGATAACCCAACGCAGTTAGAATACCCCAAATGATGAACTTCATCACGAAACCATCGAACAAGGATTGTACGCTAGCAAACCCCTCTGGTGATGTTAAAGTCGAATTTAACAGCCATAGAAGAATACCAATTGCGAATAGCATGATAACACCGGAAATACGGTGTAGGATTGACGCGATAGCTGTCGCAGGAAAGCTTATCGTCTGCAGGTCTAGATGGACAGGTCTTTGCTTTTTCACGTTCTGCTCACTCAGCTCCGTCGAGCATTATTTTTGTTATCTATCTGTTTTTTGTTTAACTATTAACGCTAACACTAGGCATACGTTTTAAAACAAATAACGGACCACTCTGAAACATCTAATCAATTGAGAAACCACTATTTAGTTCGTAAATTCATCATTCCTAAACTGTGATGTTCGTCGCCCTTGGGGGCGCAGGCAAGTATACTCGTGGGAATTGTCAAATACAAACCTCACATTATGCAAAATAAGTTTTTTTAGTATTTTTTTATTCTAATCCAAGCGCAGAGCGGTTTACAGGGCACATATACCATGGTCTAACAAATTTAAACGCTTATTTAAATTGATCTGTGATCCCGATCCACTGTAAAGTAATGACCGCTTAACATGCCGCACTCATATAGAAGAATGAAGTAAGGAGAACGGGGTATGGCTGATAATATAGCCAAATTAGAGTTACCAGGAAACGAATCAATCGACCTACCTATCAAGAAAGGTACTGAAGGTTTTGACGTTATCGACATCAGTACACTTGGAAAAAAAGGGTATTTCACCTTCGATCCAGGCTTTTTAGCTACTGCATCTTGTGAGTCAGCAATTACTTATATTGATGGTGAGCAAGGTATCTTGTTACACCGTGGGTATCCAATTGAACAACTTGCAACTGAATCGACCTACTTAGATTTATGCTACTTGCTATTATATGGTGAATTACCGTCTAAAGCTGATTACGAACAATTTGTTTCCACAGTGAAAGAACACACTATGGTTCATGAACAAATTGCATTCTTTTTCAGAGGTTTCCGCCGTGACGCACACCCAATGGCAATGCTATGTGGTGTAACAGGTGCATTATCTGCTTTCTATCAAGATTCTCTTGATGTTAACAATCCAAAGCATCGTGAAATTGCAGCTTACCGCTTAGTGTCGAAAATGCCGACAATAGCAGCGATGTGCTACAAGTACTCAATGGGGCAACCTTTTGTTTATCCACGTAACGATTTAAGTTATGCGGGTAACTTCTTGTCGATGATGTTTGCTACTCCGTGTGAAGAGTACAAAGTTAATCCTGTTGTAGAAAAAGCAATGGACCGTATTTTTGTATTGCATGCTGATCATGAGCAAAATGCATCTACATCTACTGTTCGTTTAGCTGGCTCTTCAGGTGCTAACCCATTTGCATGTATTGCAGCGGGTATTGCTTCGTTGTGGGGCCCAGCTCATGGTGGTGCTAACGAAGCTTGCTTAGAAATGTTAGAAGAAATCGGCAGCGTTGATCGCATTCCTGAATTTATCGAGAAAGCGAAAGACAAAAACGATCCATTCCGTCTAATGGGCTTTGGCCATCGCGTTTATAAGAACTTCGACCCTCGCGCTAAAGTGATGCGTGAAACTTGTCATGAAGTCCTTAAAGAACTTAAAGTGGTTGATCCATTATTAGACGTGGCAATGGAACTTGAGCGTATCGCTCTTGAAGATGAATACTTCATCTCTAAGAAGCTATACCCGAACGTTGATTTCTACTCTGGTATCATCATGAAAGCCATTGGTATCCCTAACGATATGTTCACAGTGCTATTCGCATTGTCACGTACTGTTGGTTGGATTTCACATTGGAAAGAAATGTTAGATCAACCAGGCCACAAAATCAGCCGTCCACGTCAGTTATACACTGGTGAGTCTGCACGTGAATTTGTGAGCGTTGATAAGCGTTAATCTTTTGATTAACCAAACTAAAAAAGCGCCGAAAGGCGCTTTTTTGTTATTTAAATTTAGATATCGGTGACTATTCAACGTAGTGAATAAATCAGCCCTAAACACCTTCAATGATTTATAATCGGTTAGAGGTGATGTTTAATAGAACATTTAATTTTACAATTTTTAACAGATTGAAGTCGTATGACAGTAATCAATTTTGAGTTGGTGGTAGTTACACTCAAATTAGTCTTCGCTGATGACGCTATTACAATCCGGATCACCATTACCGGTGTGCAAGTTAAGAGGTACTAAACCTCTCCAAGAACCCATATTAATGGCTTTTTTACACCATAGTTCCAGCTTTTAGGAACATTAATTAAGCTTTTTTGGCACTGCTCCGCGGCAACATTAATTGTTAAGTTGTGATCATCTATATAAATTGAATTATTCCACCTCGGACCTGTTTCGTTGGCGAAAGATATAACAAAGAAAAAGCAAACAAAAATGTTTTCCCCATGTCAAAGTCCCTTCTGAAGAAACTCTTTTTTGAGAAATATAAACTGTAAAAGAAAGCATAGGCGAAGGTATGAATGAGCCTGTTCAGCAAAATAGACCTGCTTTTCTAATTCATCATCTTGGTACATTTATTCCACTTTAATCACTTTGATTTTAGCAAGATAATGAACATTTTTAATTCACTAGAAATCTTCAATAGAGCCCAACTTACTAAAACCTGAATCATCACAAAGCCAATATTCTTTTGTACCAATTTTTTGTATTGTTACTGATGTTTCTTTAGTAATCATATTAAGTTCTTCGCTGTAGTAGTCACTCACTATGACTTCACTATCGTCGTATGTGAAAGTCATACTGTGCTCTGTAACTAAAGAACGGTGGTAGCTCGATTTACTCACATCACTAATTAGCGCTGCATTAGCAAGCTTTGAACTCTCAATATTAAATTGCTCTAATTTAAACGTGTTATCCATTTTACTAATAACAACATCAATCGATTTGGGCTGATCAGCGTGGCATTTAAATATAATCTCTGCCACATCACGCTGAGAGGCACTACACGATGCAACTAAAAATAAGGGTAAAACCCACAAAGCGTTAGAGAGTTTACTTTTTGTCATATTTTTCAAATGCCTTATGTAATTTAATATCATACTTATTCTGTTCGTACTGTGAACCGTTATAACCTTTCGCAAATGAAGCCCAGTCTAGCGTTATTAGGTACTTTTCTAGCCCTTTATTCTTTACAAAGCTAACGAAAGCATCAAGCTGTTTTCTTTCTGAGCTGAACATTGCTTTAACAAAAGCTTCTACGCTAGTAAAACCTGACTCACTATAATTAAAGCCCATAATTTGAAAGCGCCCCCATGAAGTCGACTTCAAAGCCTCTGAAGTATCTAAACTCATGGCAATTTCAAGCCTTGCATACTCTTGGGAGCCACCGGTATATAAGCTTCGATTCCAGGTTTTGCTGGATACAGATGGATGACTCTGATCATACTTGTGATTTGTCAAACGAGCAAAAATATGGGCTTCAAATAAGATTTTCGGCTTTCCGTTTGAGAAAAATGCATCACCAGAAGACTCTACGTCCGCAACAGCTTTAACAGCAGCGACTTTACAACCAAGTTGATTCGCAATATCTAGATAATCAGAATCTGATATTTTTTGAATTTCGCTAGATGCTACTGGCAACTTAAAGTGGGCTTTGCTTGAGACCGCTATTAGCTTTTCATTTAGCTTTCGATGAGTTCGACCATTTACGTCAATTTTGCCATCTGGACGTACCATGTTGAGTACTTTACTTTGAAATAGCTTTATCGCTGCAACAGTTTTAGCGCTTTCAGGCCTAGAGCCTAAACGGCCATCAACAATTAATGATTTTGTAGGAGGAATGGATTTGAGTAGTTTGTTTAAACCAGTTTGTACTGCTTTTACATCGTTTAAACTGTTAGCGCCACCCAGCCCGACAGCTTGAGATATTTTTATTGATGACATCGTATTATCCTTGTCATTGTGAAATTCATACACCTTATTATATAGTTCTTCTAACTGCTTAATTTTTTGATATAAATGTTAATTAATTTCACAATACTCTAGCCTCCAGGTTGTCAAAAAAACCATCAGGGGCATCTTCTAACTTTACGACAGGCATAGAAGATGAATATTTGAAGGCTGCTGAAGCATCTGAAATAAGCATATTACCTTTAGCGGTTTCCAATAAAATTGCAGCCTCAAAACTATCGACAAATTTTTTATCTTCAACGGGGTTTTTAACAGTAAACACTGTTATCGACATGACTTTTTCATTAATTATTCCACTCCAGTTATCTTTTACTGAGTGTATAGGGTCGTCATATGAAAACTCATCACCAGATCGGCATAAATAAAAATGCTCTTTAACACCGTCTTTTTCATCAAACCAAGTAACAACAGATCTTTTTACATCATTTGACGCAAAACCAATCACATCACCATTATCTAAATGAACAAATATTTTTTTACCTGAATAGGAAAACATGTCTTCATCTTTTACATCACGCATTTTTTTATAGCGACTCATACCAAATTCACTATATGGTTTAGTCATATTGATATTACGTATAAAAATGTTTGCCCATTGTTTTGATAAGAACTTCGACCCACATGCTATCTAAACTTTATATTTAGTTTTTCTTCAAGTTCATCTAAAAAACAAATACCATATTGGGTTTCATCTAATCCTAAGAATAAATGTGAAGGTATATTGCTTTCATATTCATCAAAGCAACAAGCTAAACCAACGGCTATTGATGCAACACTGTCAGTATCTCCGCACAAATCAACACAATTAACTAATAACTCCTTGATATTATCATTGCTCAACAAACAGCTGAAAACGGCACTAACAGTATCATATGCAGCAACAGAAACTTCGCCTCTCCAATCAAAATTCCAATCACCATAACCTTCATTTTCCAAATAAAGTCGCAATTCAGATAGTTTTCCTTTTTTTTGAATAGCAAAATAACTCGTTAAAGCAATCGCACAGCTTGATTTAATTGCAATTTCAGTGTTATGTGTTATTTTTGCTTGCATTGCTGCTAGTTTTAAAAGCTGAATTTTATCTTTTAAAAAACCTAATGGAACCGATCTCATTGCGGCACCATTTCTCTCACTATTTGGGATGATTCTTGATAGTAATTCAGTTCCAGACTCTACATTAGTTAAGAGTTCGTAAAATCCTCTAGAATATCCCCTACGTTTATCTCTTTTAAAGCATTCTACAAATTTATTTGCAATGACTTCGACACTATATTCACCATCTGTTAGCGGCGTTTTTCAAGACAGTTGTCGCCTAAATTGTTAAGCAGCTTCTTTATGTTGCTCTGGATTTAACTCCACAGCGCCTATTGGCTGCCAGTTTCGCTCTTCTTTTGACCATCGCTCTGGATGTT
>NZ_JACJDU010000120.1:0-1083 GCF_014163715.1 Shewanella sp. SR44-4
GTCGCTGTATCGAAGCTCTGGTAGGTGCGACCAATAGCCGCTGACGACACGTCTTTCATGGTTAATGATATGGTTTCATTGGCGTTGGCACCAATTTGGAAGTTTTTAGTGCCAAACGAGCCATCTACCAACTTACTTCCAGCAAAAGAAGTGCTGTCAGCGATGCGGGTCAACTCATCTTGCAATGAAGTAATTTCTTTTTGCATTGAGGTGCGGTCATCAGCTGAGTTAGACCCGTTAGCCGACTGTAAAGACAAGTCACGCATACGCTGTAAAATATTGGTTGACTCGCTCATCGCGCCTTCGGCGGTTTGAGCCATTGAAATACCGTCGTTGGCATTACGCATTGCCACACCGATACCATTGATTTGGCTCGACATACGGTTAGAAATTTGTAAACCCGCAGCGTCATCTTTGGCGCTGTTAATACGCATACCAGTAGATAGGCGCTCCATTGACGTCGACAGTTTGCTGTTGGCGCTATTTAACGAATTCTGAGACTTCATCGAAGTGACGTTAGTGTTAACCGAAATAGCCATAATTTTTTGCCCTCTACCTAACTTAAATAGTGCCTGTCAGTACTGTCAGGCGAAGTTTATTTTCTACATACACTGTAACGGCACGCACTAAAAAACCTTTAGCTAAAATCTCAAAAATAATAATCTACAAGAAAATGATATTAAAATCATTTAAAAACAAACAACAAAAAAGCAGACTGCCTAGCAGTCTGCTTCCATTTAATGCATGAGCGAACTTAGCTCTGCTAATTGTACTAATATATTAACCTAGTAATGATAACGCTGTTTGTGGTAACTGGTTAGCCTGGGCCAACATCGCAGAAGAGGTTTGCGATAGAATCTGCTGCTTAGTTAACTGGGCAGTTTCAGACGCAAAGTCTACATCTTGAATACGACTACGCGCATCTGTCACGTTAGTTTGCACATTGCTTAAGTTACTGATGGTAAAGTTCATCCGGTTTTGCACCGCACCCAAATCAGCGCGCTGACTGTCAATACTCGCAATCGCCGCATCAATAATACTAATCGCATCTTGAGCACCATCCTGAGTGCTCAAGTTAATGCC
>NZ_JACJDU010000121.1:0-1046 GCF_014163715.1 Shewanella sp. SR44-4
TTCAGCACACCAATCTGACACCCAATACCAGCAATGCATGCACTCAACGCCGACAATCACATTGCCGATATAGGGTTCTAGTATGAGTAATAAGTCATCTTTGCTGGCACCTATCTTTTTATGAAAAACAACTTCCCCTTTAGAATCAATGATGCAGACATAAAGTAAGCGTGCATGTAAATCGATACCACAGTAGTATGGATGTGAGTTATTATAAAATCTCATTGAGCTTTCTCCTGTTAGTTTAGTCACCTTAAGCATACCGCTGATGCGGCTTGCTAGGGAGGAGGCTCAATGAGTATCAAGCGCATGTTATCGGACTGGTTTTCCGCTGCGCTCCAAACCAGCCGCAAATGCGGGCGTTATACGTCATGATTAAACGAATCATCGCAACAATATTATTGGTATTTTCAGGATTTTGTTTAGGAGGAACTGTGCAAGAAGGTAAAGAGGAGTCTCAAGAGTTAATGGATGCAGTTTTGCCGCTGGCAGAAAAACTATTATCCGAGCATGGTGAATTCTTTCCTTATGGTGGTGCAATGACTCCTGATGGAAAAATTGTAAGTGTCGCAGCCTATGATGGTGACGAGCATCCTCCATCCTTAGAGGTCATAGAGATGCTTCAAAAGGCATTTCATACGGCCGCTAAGAATAGGGAATACAAAGCTACAGCCCTCGTTTACGACGTTAGGGTTCAATTAGCCAATGGTGAGCCTTCAGATGCACTGGCCATAGAGCTGGATCATGAGTCGGGTTATTCTATCGTTGTTCTGCTTCCCTACACTTTACGTAATGGTCACCTTCAATACGGTGAAATTTCGGCACAAGCTGGTAAAGGTAATGTCTTTCAGTAGTGAGCAACGTGTAACACATATGAGCCTCCCGCCAGTCAATAGGCGAGCTTAACTTATTTGACTGCTCTTGCAGTCAAATTAAAATCAATCAACAAATTCATCTACTTCGTCTGTCATTTAGCTGTCAAATCATCGTTTACAGCAAACACATATAGAGGCTCTCTTAGTGCGATCTTATCGCTGCCTGACTCT
>NZ_JACJDU010000122.1:0-1031 GCF_014163715.1 Shewanella sp. SR44-4
GATGGCTCGTTTGGCACTAAAAACTTCCAAATTGGTGCCAACGCCAATGAAACCATATCATTAACCATGAAAGACGTGTCGTCAGCGGCTATTGGTCGCACCTACCAGAGCTTCGATACAGCGACGACTGGTGCAGTGGTTGCTGCTACAGCATCTGCGGGCACAAAGGCTGCTCCAGGTGAGCTTGCTATTAATATTGGTGGCACAGAATCTAAGATAGCGCTCCAGGCTGACATGGGTTATCAGGATTTACAAGATAAAATAAACAATATTAGTGGTGTGAGTGGTGTTGTGGTCACTCAGGCTGAGGCTGTTGAGGCTAAGGCTGCTGTGGATGCTGTAGCTGCTGCAGCTGCTGCCCCTGCAAGTATGACGATATCTGGTATCGCGCTCGATGGGGCCAATGCAATATCGATGACGTTCAATGGTAATGCATACGATATCGCTGGCGATTTGGACTCTACTGGTCTAGCAGCCCGATTCGCGGAGATTGGTGCGATTGAGGACTTTACCGTTGACTCCACAACAACCTCGGGTTCGTATATCTTAGCTGGCCTTGCGGACGGTAGTAATGACATCGCAGTCGGCATTGATTCCAAGGTGGCCAACACTAACGCATCAGGAATGACCATAACCACCGCTGCAGGCCCTGTTACTTACGTTGGTGATGATAGTGATACTACGGCTGATGTCGCCCCTATCACTGCGTCTGGCACTGTGGCGGTTGAAGAGGTTGAGGCAGCAGATGCGGTTGTTGCTGTGCCTAACGACTTTACTATTGACTTTTCTAACGCTAAATTAGATACGGGAATCGAAGCTGTATCTATTACCTCTACCACGGGGGGTGTTTCAGCAACTACGGATATGGCTATTGTTGCAGACTCTACAACGTTTGACTCTGTTGCGGGCATTAACTTGAGCACTCAGGATGGTGCTCAAGATGCGATTAGTATTATTGATGCGGCGATTGCGAGTATTGACAGTCAGCGCGCTGATTTGGGTGCGGTGCAAAACCGGATGAACTTTACCAT
>NZ_JACJDU010000123.1:0-1001 GCF_014163715.1 Shewanella sp. SR44-4
TGCTCGCTTCTCTTTTTAAGAGTATCTAGTTAGACGTTCAGCTCACCTTATTGCGCGACTTATCCTTTTAAGAATCGTTGTTCATCAAACACCGTTTTGTTCTTCAGCATGAAATAGACGCAGCGACCAAGCTTATGTGCCAGTGCAGACAACGCCTTTGCTTTACTCATTCGTTTTTGTAATCGATTAAGGTAGTTACGTGCTTTGTCATTGCCTCGCAGGTAAAGCACCGCTGCTTCTGAGAATGCCCATTTCAAATGAGCATTACCGATTTTATTGCCATTGGTGCCATAGGTTTTACCCGCTGATTCTGCTTTGCATTTGACCAATCGAGAGTATGAAGCAAACTTTTGTACTGACTCAAATCGACTGATATCACCGATTTCATAGAGGATTGTCAGTGACAAAATCTTGCCAATACCTGGTACTGTTTTCAGTAATTCTAAATAGACGGGATTATGGTTTTTGGCCTGTTTTTCAATGAACCATTCAACCTGTGCGAGTTCCTTTGCATAACAATCAAGTAGTGCCATGTCTAAATCAATGTTGCGTTGTACGATAGGATCTTGATATTGCTCGCGAAGTTTTTGTCTTGCAGAGATGTTTTTAAGATTAAGTTCAGTGGCAGGTAAATTGTATTGGCTGTTGGTGTTAACCACATGACCTTTGAGCATGGCCCCGTGACGGACAATCTTCATTCTTCGGCGCAGTAGATCACGAGCTGCGCGCATTTCACTTGGATAATCATAAGCTATTGGAAAGTTACCACCACGCAGTAGTGTGGCAATTTTAAAGGAATCGGTAATCTCCCCATTTTTAGCTGAGGTCAAAAGTAGAGACTTAGGCCACTAGTGCCAGTTTTTGCTTTGGTGGGACACCACCAATTGCTGTATTGGGTCTTTCATTGTTATAAAACCATAGCCATTGTGTCGCATGTTCCTGTACCTCGGCAATACTATTCCAAAGATATTGGCTCAGCCATTCGTATCGCACAGTCCGAT
>NZ_JACJDU010000124.1:0-906 GCF_014163715.1 Shewanella sp. SR44-4
GATGATTTGACAGCTAAATGACAGACGAAGTAGATGAATTTGTTGATTGATTTTAATTTGACTGCAAAAGCAGTCAAATAAGTTAGGCTCGCCTATTGACTGGTGGAAGGCTCATATGTGTTATATTTCACAGTACTCGGACTGAATTAACCCGAAGCATTTAAGGTCGTGAAACTGGTTTTTCCAGTAACCACTTTGACGTCTTACGCCTTCCTCTTTGAAACCAACCTTTAGAAGTAGTGATTCAGATGCTAAGTTCCCCGGAACGGTATCACCTTGAATACGGTTAAGTTTACCGCAAGATAATTCACCTAAAAATGCTGCTTTAACTATTCGATGGACTGCTTCAGTGGTCAAACCCATGCCCCAATACTTAGGCAATAAATCATATCCAAGTACAGCATTTTTCATTTTTGGGCTCCAAGTATTAAAGCCACAGGTTCCGATAAATTGCTCTGTTTCTTTAAGGCGAATAGCCCAACGAATACCAGAGTTTTCATTAAAGCGAGAGTTAAAGAACTCTATTAAGTTGCTCGCTTGTGATAGTTCCGTGAAAGCTTCCAAATCATAGTATTCGACAACGGAATTGTCCGAGAATAACTCAAATAAGCTATTTGAGTCTTCTTTAGATAATTTATCTAACTTTAAGCGATTTGTCTCTAAAACTGGAAATGACAACCTGAATCCTCCGTGAAATATAACGCCGCGATAAGCGGAAAATTACTGTTGGCTAAAATGTTTGAGGAACGAAAAACAGCCAACTGTAAATTTTCCGTTTAATTGCCTTGTTGAACGAAGCCGCTCTGCGGCAGAAAAGATAAAAGCCCATCTTTCTCACCATCATAAATACTTACTAGACCCTGCCTACCTTGGCATTACCTAGGAGTATCACCATGGAAACTCATG
>NZ_JACJDU010000125.1:0-860 GCF_014163715.1 Shewanella sp. SR44-4
GTATTCGGGCTGTCAGAGCAAGCCCAACCCACCACTTTTCTCGCATACAAATCCATTACCACGGCTAAATAGAGCCATTTGGTTCCTGACCAAACATAGGTCACGTCACCACACCAAACCTGATTTATTGCTTCAACGTTAAACTGCCGCTTTAACAAATTAGGGGCTATTTTAGATTCATCATTTGCTATCTTGTAACGATGCTTTCTGGGTTGGTTACTGATTAGCCCTGCATCTCTCATTAAACTCGCGGCCTTATAACGGCCAACATTTTCACCCAGTTGATTAAGCTGGCCTGCTATCGTTCTTGCCCCTGCAGAGCCTCTGCTATCACGGTGAATTGCAATTGCTTGCTGGCGCAGTTTCTCACGTTCAGGCTTCACTAATCCACGATGTTTGAGATGATAATGGTAGCTGCTACGCGGTATTTCAAACAAATGACAAAGCTGTTTGATGATGTTCTGCCCTCTCGATAACAATTCAATTAATGCTATCGTTTGATGTTGTCTTGCATTAAGAGAGCGGTAGCCTTTTTTAAGATATCTTTCTCCCATTCAATTTTCTTAATTTGCGCTTCAAGCTCTTGAATTCGTTTTTGTTCGGGAGTGATGGCATTAGCTGATGGAGTAATACCTTCAAATTCTTGTCTTAGCTGAGTTACCCAACGTCTAATCGCTGTCGGGCCTACGCCGGTTGCTTCACAAGCTTCTCGGATGGTGTAACCTTGTTTAATCACAAGGTTAGCGGTATCTATTCTAAATTCTGTTGAGTAAGTTGGTTGAGTCTTCATTACTTTTTACACCGTTTTATCTTAAGGGGATTTTACCTCAATCGGTGTACAGTTTCATTAAGCCACAATA
>NZ_JACJDU010000126.1:0-857 GCF_014163715.1 Shewanella sp. SR44-4
ACACCTAGCATCGATGTTCTGATTGTCTAAAAATACCTGCTCAATGATAAATTTGGAGCAGGTGATGAAAACATACAGAACAACTACTCAGTGGCAGATGCTACTTCAACAACGCGGCTCGTTTAGTGGCACTAATATCGAATTTTGCCAACACCATAATGTCTCTATCACCACTTACTATAAACAGCGCGCTTTACTGGCTGAGTATCAGCCTAATTCAACCTTGCCAGTGCAAACAACGAACCCCACATCATCACGTTTTATTCAGTTAAAACAAACCACCACTGAAGTCTGCGCGCAAACTCATCAAAATGTGGTGCAGTTTGATATCCGCACTGGCCAGTTAATGTTTCCTGCCAATTTAGCAACGAACGATATCGTTTCCATCATTAAAGGGCTGATGGCATGAAGATGTTTGTTGATGTACCCACCGTTTATTTATGTGCGGATGTGGTCGATTTTCGTAAATCGATTAATGGATTAGCCGCCTTAGTGGAAGCAGAGCTTGAACTACCGGTGCTCAGTGGTGCGCTATTTGTGTTTTGTAATAAAGGGCGCGACAAACTCAAACTGCTGTACTGGGATAACACCGGGTTTGCCCTGTGGTATAAGCGATTAGATAAACATAAGTTCAAATGGCCTAAACTCATGTCACCCACCATGACATTAACCGAGCAACAATTACACTGGTTATTAGCGGGTTATGATGTGATTGGCCACAGCAAAATTGATGTCGCAGGTAAGCAAGTGCTTTAATTATTCAAAAGATATGGCGATCGATTGATGATCATCAAAAGACGTTCAGTTAGCACTGGAAAGCCTTTTGTTATGCCTTAAAATAGGCTTCATGAAAAATG
>NZ_JACJDU010000127.1:0-830 GCF_014163715.1 Shewanella sp. SR44-4
AGTGATAAGCCCGTTGCTAACGTAACGGGCTTTTTTACGTCTATAAGCTTTTTTACGTCTATAATTTATAGTGTAGAGTTTGTGATTGGCCAAAACATGACAGCAGTTTGTCGAATATACCCATGCGTCCCCTTCGGGGATAAAAGAGTAGGTCATTTCCAGGCGCCTAATTGACTTTAGATCGTCACGAAACAGCCCGCTATGATGTAGCGGGCTTTTTTTGTCCAAAATTTGAGAGTATGGTGATTGATAGCATCCATCATAGTGCAAACGATATACACACGCGTCACCTTCGGGGATAATCAAGAATTGATCTGGTCAATTAATTTTGTACTCCAAACAGGGGCACGTGTTTACGCTGCCATTTCGGCTATTGATGTAGTCAGATAGTCGTTAAAACTATGACCACTTTTTGTATTGTAGTGCTTTAGTATGTAATTCAACGCATCCTGCTTCGCTTCATCAAAATTGTTGTAACCATACTTCGGCATCCATTCTGTTTTAAAACTTCTAAAAAAGCGTTCCATTACCGCGTTATCCCAGCAGTTTCCTCGTCGACTCATACTCTGCGTTATTTGATACTTCCACAACATTTGTCGATATTGAAGACTACTGTAATGGCAACCTTGGTCAGAATGAAACATCAGGTTTTGGGGCCGTCCACGACTTTCAAATGCCATTCTTAATGCTGCACAAGTCAAATCAGTATTCGGGCTGTCAGAGCAAGCCCAACCCACCACTTTTCTCGCATACAAATCCATTACCACGGCTAAATAGAGCCATTTGGTTCCTGACCAAACATAGGTCACGTCACCACACCAAACCTGATT
>NZ_JACJDU010000128.1:0-820 GCF_014163715.1 Shewanella sp. SR44-4
AGAGCATATATTGGGATTTTTGCATTCCTGTGTCTGATTGTCGCCGTTAGTTGCTACTCGGAGGAGTCAATGTTTAGCATGTTTAAAAAAGTCGATGTCGAAGTATTTCCTGAAGTGATAGGTAGCTTAACCCATGAGGGAAAACCTCTAGCCGGTATTAAGCTAAAAAGAGGTTATCAATACTCTGGTGTCATGGAAGAAAAAGAATGGGACTACACAACTACAGACGCTGATGGAAAATTTAGCTTTCCTGAAATCATTTACAGCACAGCACATCCAAATAAGCCTTTTGCAGAAACACGTGTATCTCAAACTATTAAAATGGATGAAAATGAAGAGTCAGACATCATTGAAGCTGCTAAAGATGAGTATTCTGAAGTAATACTTTGGGCATCGATATCTAGGGGCGAGAAACATATATCTTATCTCTCTGAGAGGCTAGCCAAATTAGATTGCGACTTATCGAATGAAGCCATCAGGAATGAAATCATTGATGAAGCGTTCCCTAGTGGTGTTGTGCGCTATCAGGTATTGAGTATTTGTCGCTGGCCAGTATTGGACGAACTAGAAGTTGAAAAACACAAAAGAGTTTAGATAACGTTAAGGTTGATCAATCAAGTGAATCTTTGTTGGTGAGCTATCCAATCAAATGCAATAACGAATGCACGCCTAAATAGAACATACCCATTTTCATTATTACACTATAAAAAATAGTCATTTATAATAATAGATACCCTTAAAGAATCACTCTACAATAACTTCGTTTAAAAAATAATCATCTGAATTAAAAAGCAGGGAGTTGCTTCATCTATGGCCTATA
>NZ_JACJDU010000129.1:0-788 GCF_014163715.1 Shewanella sp. SR44-4
ACTTTCACTGCACTAGGCTCAAGCCTCCACAAAGGTATCGTTTGATACCCAGCAACTTATAAAGCAGTGAGAGCAGGTTCATTCCAAGCGTTACGAGCTTGCCTTTTCGATTTTCTCCTAGCCAAATATTCTTGGTATTGAGGATCGAATGGTATAGCCGCACTTCGAATTTTCACATGTCTCTCAATAGGCACTTTGGCTATTTGGAATAGATTGAATTGGCAATCCATATCCTTGACCTTCTGCCAACCGTGAAATTGCCATTGGCCTTTTCGGTTGATGAAGTATTTAAGGGCAACCCAAGTCTTAGACTTTGTTGGGTGACGCCTTACTGCCCAGTGCCATAACGAATAGAATAGTTTGTGCCCAACATACCCGAATACTTGTTTAGCAACACAATGACGATAATAATTCGCCCACCCCCTTAGTTTCGGATTTATCAGTTTGATAAGGTCGTTAACAGGGATGGTAGCGTGCTTTTTGATGAGTTCGCGCAGGTTACTCAAGAACAACAACGTGTTGGATTTACTCGGTTTAATGAGCAATTTTCCTTTGTACTTCCTATGATTGAACCCTAAGAAGTCAAAACCATTGCTGATGTGGGTAATATGCGTTTTCTCTTAGGAGAGTGTTAAGCCTCTTTCCGCTAAGAAATCAGCGATTAACGGTTTGATATCGTTCTCGAGCACTTCCTTTGAAGCGCAGGTGACGACGAAATCGTCGGCGTATCCAATAAAGTTGGCTCTAGCACCCTTTTTGAGTGCTGTAGACTTTATACGCTGCTCAAG